>QHOR01000342.1:2184-4350 GCA_003219395.1 Verrucomicrobiota bacterium
AACGAGCGTGTCCTCGAGAATATTGAGGGCTTCGTCCAAGTCGGCGCGCGTGTGTTTGGCTGTCACACAGGCGCGGAAGCAGATTCGATTTTGTGGCACGGCCGGATAATCAACCGGAGCAACCCACAGACCACGGCGTCGCAGTTCATGTCCAATCCGGTACATGCGTTCACGGTCACCAATGACAATCGGCATCACGTAGGTGGTCGATTCGCCAGTATCAAGTCCAAGACTTTGCAGTTGCGCGTGGAAGTAATCGGCGTTTTCCCAAAGCTGCCTTCGCAATTCGGGCTGACTCGTGCCGAGCTCCAGCGCTTTGAGAATTGCGGCGATCACTACCGATGGTAGCGCACACGAATAAACATAAGGATGCGCGTAGAAACGCAGATATTGTAGCGTTTCCTTTGAACCGGCTACAAAGCCGCCCAGTGCGCCGAAAGCTTTCGAGAAGGTCCCATAAACGAGTGGAACACGATCTTCCACAGCAAATTTCTCAGCTGCCCCACGACCGTGCTCGCCGCATGCCAGCATGGAATGTGCTTCATCAATAAAAACGCTGGCCCCATGAGATTCTGCAACAGCAAGTAATTCCGGCAGGTTGCCGAAATCGCCGTCCATGGAATAAATACCTTCCACAATCACGAGCTGTCGGCGGCCTGCTTGACGGCTCAGCGCTGTATCAAGTGAGACGGGGTCGTTATGCTCGAATTTTTCGGTGCGGCAGCGGGAGAGCACTGCGCCATCACGCAAACTGAGGTGCGAACGATTATCCAGAAGAGCGACATCGGTTTTCCGGAGCAGCCCGGAGATCGTGCCGAGTGCGCCACCAAATCCGCTGTTGAAAAGCATGGCATCTTCGCGTCCCAGAAATTTTGCGACGCGCCGTTCCAGCTCGCGGTGCAAATCGGTCATCCCTGAGAGCATCGGCGATCCGCACGCGCCTAGTCCATGGGTGCGGAGAGCTTCATGCGCAGCGGCCAGCACCTCTGGGTGATTCGCAAGGCCGAGATAATTATACGAACAGAGATTGATGACCGGCTGCGGTTTGCCTTGGTAATTAATCAGAGTACGCGCATCCGCACTGGCAAGCAGCTCGGGCTCGTAAAGTTCAACCGCCCACGCCCCGACGCGCATCCAGTTTGTAAAGCTCGCTGGAGCTTGCAGCGGATCACTGCTTTCACCCGCCAGAAAGTTACTCAAACTGAGTTTTGCCGGGTCTTGGTTCATCACGCTGTACATTGCCTATCGCTCGCTACCGCCGTTACGGACGGTGTGTCCCAGCAAAATTGGCAGTTTTTATCCTTCACAGATTCCTTACGAAGTTCTCCGCTGCATCTATTTACGGCGGAGTTTCGTGTCGGGGCAGCCAATCTAGCGAGTTTCGGATTTCGGACAAGATTTTAGTGGACAGGAACTACCCCCCTTTTCAGCGTCATCTTGAGCGCAGCGAAGCACCTCGCACAAGGCGATCCGAGCACGCGAATTAATTTATGTGACGCTTGGCTCCCTCACCGTCGTCGGGGCTCGGGATGGCGGGTCACGTGATAATGTTGAACCAGCGACGCTACTTTCGCGTAGTTCGAAAGATGTAGTCCCAAAGCGGGGAGCTGATGCCGTATCCGACGTGGTCGTCCTTAAAATGATGGCGGAGATGATACTGCTTCAGCCAAAGCCAAATGCCACGTTTCATAGGGAGATGATGCGTCGCGTAATGGAGCATGTCATAGCAGAGACCAAACCGGCAAACACCGCCGGCGTCAGATTTCCGAAAATTATAAAGAACAGCCCGAAAAAAAGGAACGCGAGCGGAATGCTTATGACTGGCGGCATGACGAGCCGCCGCGCGTCGTTAGGATAATCGTGGTGCACTCCATGAAGTACGAAGTGCAGCTGCTTTCCCCAACGTGTCTTTGGTTCATAATGAAAGATGTACCGATGAATAAGATACTCGGTTAGCGTCCAGAGCAGAACTCCGAGCAAAAACAGCGCGGTTACCGCAACAAACGACAAATGCCGCTGCCACAAAGAAACGCACAGCATATAGCCAACTACCGGCAGATACAGCGCCAACGGAACCACCGGATGCACGCGGGAAAAAAACTCCATGAAATCGCTGTCGAACATGCGCACGGTTTCGTTCTTGTTGGAAACGTATAGTCGGTCTGC
>QHOR01000342.1:4415-6275 GCA_003219395.1 Verrucomicrobiota bacterium
CTGACTGGATCTAACGTCAGGAACCTGTTGAGGGGGAGTCCTCGCTTTCATTCTTTCAACGCGAGAATACAGGCTGTATCGCTTGTCAAAAACGAACTGGAACAACAACCGGCTCCACGATGAGTGATACTTCAGATTGTTGTAAAATTCCGGAGCCATTGCACGCAGCTTCGGCAGGTTGTTCCACGGGATCGACGGCAGATCGTGGTGCTCATTGTGGTAACCCATGTTTAGCGCTACGCGATTGATTGGCCCATAATAGCTGAAGGTTTCCTGGTCAAAATCGTACGTGTAATGCTCCTGGATCCAGCGAGCACCTACGGGGTGCAATCCGATTGAGAAGAAAAACGCGAACACGAGATAAAGGAATCCCGGCCAACCACAAAAATAAACGACCGCCACATCGTAGAGCGCCGCGCAAGCAAAGTTGATGAAGAACCATCGATCCCACATCGTGATCGCCTTCAATCGCGGCGGGCGCGTCACCTGAAAAAAGGGAAAGAGCATGAGCCAGATTGCCTTCGTGTACCACTTGTTCCCTACCAGACGCGCTTCCCAATGATTCGCCAGGTCTGCGTCCCATTCGTAATCCCCCTGATGCGAGTGATGTTTTAAATGATAAACACGAAAACCCATCGCCCCAGGCGTGAGATTGGGAAGATCAGCAATGATGGCCACCATCTTGTTCCAGCTTTTGTTTCGAAAAATCAGATTGTGAGTTGCGTCGTGAATGATGACGTAATTGGCATGGTTCGCGAACGCTCCGATGCAATATGCGATGAGCAGACTCAGCCACCAGTAGCCAAACCCGAGTGTTCCCATTCCAAATGCGATGGCCGTTTGCATGAGCACGATCGAAGCGGCGATCAGTGCTGTCCAAGGATTGCGCACCATCAGTTGCCTGACTTCCGGATGGGCTTTGATGATGGCACGCGCCCGACCCGGGTGCGGTTGTTCGGATTCAGATTGATAAAACGCTGCCTGCACGGTTCCAAACTATGCATTGCCGGCGCCTCCTCAAACGCGCTTTTTCATGGCGCGCCAGATTTGCGAGGATTCTGCAGCCGCTCAGCTGCCACGCCACGGGGCCGATTGTGGCTCTTTTTGTTCTTCACGCGGAGATAAAAAACTGATATGAACTGGAGCAATGAGCCGGGCGATAATATCCACGATTGCCGCCTGCTTCCTCTGCGTCACAGTCATCCCGCTTGCCACCACTACAGCGGCTACTCCCGGTGCAACCCCGAGATCGACGCCAACACCGAGGCCCCACCCAACGCCCCTACCGCGACCTGCATCGAGAATTCCTCGGGGCGTCTTTTGTTTGTTACCAAATGGAGAGGGAAATGGTCACGACCCTCTTGTGTATTCTGATCCCGATGTGGACGGTATCAGTGTCAGGCAGAACTGGGGAGACTTGGAGCTGGCCGAGGGCACTTTCGATTGGAGCTTCCTTGATACTGTGACTGAAATGGCAACAGCTGCCGGAAAAGCAGTGTTGCTGCGGATTGGCACCGGAGGAGGAGATATCGCCCTGGGCGGCAATTGCCCGACTTGGGTGATGAACGCAGTTGCCGCTGAACCTCTTCCGGCATCCCAAAAGTTCTACACCTTCAACGACAATGGAAGGTCAGTAACTATTGCAGTTTTTTGGGACCCAGTTTGGCTAGAAAAAAAGACAGCGCTGATCACCGCGCTAGGTGCACGTTATTCCGCCAATCCAGCGGTGAAGATTATCGTAGCGAGCTTCGCTAACGCTAACAGCGAAGACTGGGCGGTGCCCCACACGCCTGCTGAGGTGAGCGCGTGGTTCGCCGCTGGCTATACCTCGGCAAAAATGCTTGACGCAGGAAGACAAAT
>QHOR01000342.1:6358-7369 GCA_003219395.1 Verrucomicrobiota bacterium
CTTCCTGGCCCGGCAGATTGATCGTTCAGAAAAACACTCTGGGAACATTTATACCCGCCGCACCCGGGACAGGCAGTGTTTGGGAGTTGCTCTGGGATAGCCGTCCCGATATTGCCGGCCAAATGGTCTATTGGTGCTACGAAGACCCGACTTACCGCGTGAACCACGGTGTTCCGATTGACCCGTCGATCGCGTTGACTAACTCGATTGATAAAGGCGTCGCCTACGGAATGAATTACGTTGAAATATACCGAACGGACGTAGCTCACCTGCCGGCTGCCACGCATTACGCGCACATCACTCTGTTGACGCATTAAGGCACTGACATAACTACTCCTGTTGGTCCGAAGTGATGTGAAATTCGCCACACTGTGTTCGGTTCGACCACAACACGGCTTTCGTTCAGTCGCAAGACAGCAAAAACTCAAGTTCGCGAGCTGCTAGATATGACTTATCACGGACGTTGACAAGCCGATACTTGTATATACAATTGTATCGAGGTGACACGAAATTGAGAGCCGAACAGATGCAAGCGATGACTGACAAGGTCGCCAGCGAGTGCGTTGCCGTTCGGCTACGGATGCTGAATCGGGTCATCACCAAGATCTACGACGACGCCCTGAGGTCGCTCGGCCTAAAGGTGAGCCAGATGAACATTCTGATCACCGCCGCCAAGCTGGGTACGGCTCGCCCCATCGAAGTTTGTGAACATCTACATCTCGACGTTTCAACCCTCAGCCGCAACGTCGAACGAATGAAGGCTCGTGGATGGCTGGAAGTTGTGCCCGACGAGGACGACGGCCGCTCGCAGCCTTTTCGCATGACACCACAGGGACGCAAGCTCCTGGAAAAGACGATTCCGGCCTGGAGCGACGCGCAACAGCGAGTCAAGAAGCTTCTTGGGACGGGGTTCGTGGAGCAGTTGAACCAAGCGATGAAACGAGTCAGGAAAGAGGCCGCCGGAAGCTGCTTTTTTCCAACAGAGTTACAATACAACAAGGAGCAGCCATG
>QHOR01000343.1 GCA_003219395.1 Verrucomicrobiota bacterium
TGAAGTTCTTAAAGACCGATCCGCTACCGCTCCTCAACGTGCGGGTAAATGGCGGTAAGGAAGTCACTTCTTTATTGATACCGGTGGTTCGGAGGTCACGCTCGACACGGATTTCGCCAAGGAGCTCGGTGCTCCGCGATTCGGCGTAGTGCAAGGCACCTTTTCGGGCGGGCAGCACACTGAGGTCCAGCTAGGACGGATTGACTCAATCACCATCGGAAAGTGGACCATCAAAAATCTGCCCACCGCAATGCTTCCGTTACGGCAACTGTCGAAGGGATTCGGCGTGAAACAAATCGACGGAATCATCGGGACCACTCTGTTTTACCATTTCCTGGCGACCATGGATTATCCCAGCGGCGAACTTGTGCTACGCCGAAAGGACAGTAAAACCCTGGAGGAATTTAAAAAATCGCCAGGCAACAGAGTTGCGGTTCCGATCTGGATAGCGAGCGATCATTTCATGGTCGGTTGGGGTCAAGTGGAGACGCTTCCGCCCACGCTGCTTTTCGTTGATTCAGGATTGACGGGCGCAGGTGTTAAGCTGGCGCAGTCCGTTATCAAGGAAGCTGGAATCAAGCTTGAAGAAAACAAAGCTGAAGAAGGCGCCGGCGGCGGCGGTAACCTGAAAATTGTGCCATACACCGTGCATCATCTTTCCTTCGGAGACATAAAGCAAGAGAATGTCCCAGGTCTATACGATGGGCCGTTCCCTTGGGAAAACATGTTTGGCTTTCACCTCTCCGGCATGATCGGTCACGATTTTCTCAAACCTTACGCGGTGACCTTTGACTTTCAGGACATGCAAGTTTTCCTGCAATAGAAGTACGACGAGTGGCGAGGCCTCCGAAATTCTCTCGCAATAAATCGGTGGCCACGCAGCGCCGTAAGACTCGGAAAACCATTGCCATAATTTTCTGGTATTCCCCCGCGCTGACAATGGCTTCTTGTCAGCCATGACTCCTTTGTGGCTCGTGGAACCACTAGCGGCTTTTCGTCAGCAGCAGACCCGTTACGCCAAACGAAACAAGCTGTGCGGCCGAGATTAAACGATTGTTCACAGACGTAACGCTTCGTAACCCTGGGCGGCAATTGCCGAAGTTATACTCGGGATCATTTACTATGCGGCAATGAAAGGGTTTCTACGGCGATCCTGTCAGGGACTCGAAAGAAGTCTTGAATTCTGGCTGCTGAATCCTGTAAAAGCTGAAACCGCGACCGGTGTCAACCCATGCCGCAGAAATCCAAATGACAATCTTTCGTTGTGCGTTCCGCAGATGAACGCCTTCTAACTCTCAAATCCCGAACAATGAAAAAGCCAACAAGAAAAGGTGCGCGTCCAGGCCTCGGCTGGATGCCCGACCTTCCCGATAACCGCGATCATCTTTATTCTGCGCCACTGGCAAAGCTGCGCCTGCTTCCCTCCAAGACGGACCTGCGCAGACATTGCCCGCAAGTTTATAATCAGGGCCAAATCGGCTCCTGCACCGCCAATGCCATCGCTGCGGCAATCGAGTTCGATCGTAAGAAGCAAAAATTACGCGATTTCATACCATCGCGTCTTTTCATTTATTATAACGAGCGGAGCATTGAGCATAGCATACCACTCGACAACGGCGCGCAGATTCGCGACGGTATAAAGAGTGTTGCAAAACAAGGAGCCTGTCCGGAAACCAAGTGGAGTTATGACGACACGCCTGCCGACTCGAACACCAACCTCTGGCCTCACGGCGCCAAGCCCAGACAGAAACCGCCAGCGTCTTGTTACAAAGATGCAAAAAAGTTCCGGGCAGTGAGTTATCAAAGAGTTGATCGGACGCTTTCGCAGATGAAAGGCTGCCTGGCAGACGGGTTTCCGTTTGTTTTTGGCTTTACGGTTTACGACAGCTTCGAGAGCGTGGAAGTCGGCAGAACGGGCGTGCTCCAAATGCCGAAGGCCAGGGAAGGCGTTATCGGCGGCCACGCTGTGCTCGCGGTAGGGTACGATGACAACGCGGAGCGTTTCATGGTGCGCAATTCATGGGGGACTGGCTGGGGCAAACGAGGTTATTTCACCATGCCCTATTCCTACTTGCTTACCGACAATCTTTCTGACGATTTTTGGACGATTCGCCTGGTGCACTAGCAATCACCTCAACCCTTCTACAAAATGCCAAAATATTGGATGATAAATAACCGGAGCCAAAGCGGCGTTGGCCCCGACATCAGCACCGATGGTCTGACTTATTGGGTCAGCGATACTACCGATATCAATAACTGGCGCAAAGTTACCGCCGTCAATTTTCAGAAGCTGCTAGTCGCCGCTTCCGACAAGTTTCCGAAGTTTGATCAGGCTGAGAATGAGAAACAAAAACACGTCACAATTCTTATTCACGGGTACAACCAGACCTTTGCCAAAGCCGCAGCATTTTACGCGAAGCTTTGCGCTAATCTCTTTGACGGGCCGGACAGCCTGGGACTGTGCATCCTATACGACTGGCCGTCACGCGGCAGCATCTTGGGGTATGAGCCTGATCGCTCGCACGCGCGCCTGTGTGCTCACGATCTGACAGATGTGTTGAGCGCTCTGTTCGATTGGTTGGCGGTGAAACAAGAGCAAACCGTAAACAATCCGGCAAAAGCTTGTAAGGCGAAGGTGTCTTTAATCGCTCATAGCATGGGTAACTATGTGGTGCAAAAAGCAATGGCGGCAGCGTGGACACGTAAGAACCAGCCACTACTCGTTAGCCTTATCAATCAACTACTGATGGTGGCGGCCGATGTTGACAGCGATTTGTTCGATGAGGGAGCACCTGATAATAATGATGGGAACGCGGTGGCTAATCTCACCTATCGGATCACGGCGCTTTACACTGGGCGCGACACTGTCCTGGGCGCGTCTGCAGGTCTGAAGCATTTCGGCATGCGGCGTCTTGGTCGAAGCGGTCTTTCAACGCGTCCACCTTTGGCGGATGCATCCTCGCCAACAGACAATGTTTGGGACGTGGATTGCTCGACATTTTTCCAACAGGGCGTTGGAGACATTCACGGCGCATATTTCCTCACCGATGGCACCCTGAATCTGATGCGCCACGTCTTGCGCGGCTTCGACCGAGGGGTGCTGGAAACGCTTGGATATACCCGCGGTAACGCCTGGCCACCGCCGCAATAAGTAAAGGCGAATGCCTCCGCGCAAACGTAAGCCCAAGCCGGGGAAACCACCTACAGGGCGATCGCCAGGAAAAGCTCGCGTTACAAAGAAAGAAAAATCCTTGTCCAAAAAACCCCGTTTGAAGGCGCCGAGTAAGGCCGCCGCTGTGCGACCGTTGCCGGAGCAGCCGGAAGAAATTCTTTTTCGCGTGGAGGGCAAAATGTCGACGTTTGGCGGGCCACACGATCTGGGGATGGCTGCAAACGAAGATCTTGCCCTGTTTACCAAGGCCGACCTTCAAAATCCGAAATACGCCTACCTGTTTCTACCGGCCTCCCCTTCCGGCACGAGCGGTCTCGGGCGCAGGCTTAACCCAGATCAATATTATTTCGCCTGCCGTTGGAATTATGCTGAGACGCCAAGGGAGTTTTTGCGACGCGCTCTCGCGCGCGTAGAGAATCCTGCGAATGGCCGCGCCGCGGATGCACGCCCGGTTGACTGGGGACCGCATCCTTCCACCGGACGTGTGGCAGACTTGTCACCAGGACTGGCGGCTGCGCTTGGACTAAACACCGATGATATTGTCAGGATAACAATTTCAGCCCGCCGAGCCATACCGGTAGCACCCACGCTGACCATCGAGCGCTCTGGTCACGGCAGTTGTAACCCGCATGCGAAGCCCGTGGTTAAGCAGTTCGTCAAAAGCCCGAATTGTTCGTGTCGTAATGGGGCAAAGATCGATAACATTATTTTGCATTGCACCGAGGGTTCACTTGCGAGCGTGTTAGCGGAGTTCCAAAAACCAGATGGCCGGCAAGTGTCCGCGCATTATGTCATTGATCGAAATGGTGACATCTACCAGATGGTGAGCGATAGCGACCGCTCGAATCATTGCATGGGTGCGAACCAAAGCTCAATCGGTATCGAACATGTCGGCAGCCAAACCGACTCGCTTACTCCCCCACAGGCCGCCGCTTCCGCAGCGCTCATTCGGTGGCTACTTGAGCAGTATCAGATTCCGCGGACAAATATCTTCGGCCACGATTTTGCACCCGGTTATTGTCGGCCGGGTGGAACGAGCTGCCCTGATAAGCTCTTTGGTCCATTGCATAGCCAAAGCACCATCGCTGCCTGGGTAGAGGCCAACGTGTAAGAATCAGCCGGTAAAGTCATTTGGTAATACTCCCGGAGTAACGGGATGATTGCTTTATTTTGGGGACGTCTCTAGAATCGACGCTGGTTGGTCGAAGAAAAGGAATCTGTTGTGCGT
>QHOR01000347.1:0-2235 GCA_003219395.1 Verrucomicrobiota bacterium
CTGGTCGCGCGGGGTGAAGGCGCGCAGCGCGTGCTGCACGCGGTTGCCGAGCTGGGCGAGTACCTTGTCGGGCACGTCGATGGGGTTCTGCGTCACGAAATACACGCCGACGCCCTTGGAGCGGATCAGGCGCACCACCTGCTCGATCTTGTCCAGCAGCGCCTTCGGCGCATCGGTGAAGAGCAGGTGGGCCTCGTCGAAGAAGAACACGAGTTTTGGCTTCGGCAGGTCGCCGGCCTCGGGCAACTCCTCGAACAGCTCCGACAGCATCCAAAGCAGGAACGTGGCGTAGAGACGCGGGCTCTGCATCAGCTTGTCGGCCACCAGGATGTTGACCATGCCGCGGCCGTCGCTGTCGGTTTTCATGAAATCCTTCAACGTCAGCGCCGGCTCGCCGAAGAATTTTGTACCGCCCTGGTTTTCCAGCACCAGAAGCTGGCGCTGAATGGTTCCGACAGTTGCCTTGCTGACATTGCCAAAGCTCTGCGCGGCCTTTCGGATGTCGGCGAGTTCATCCTCCTCGGCATCCGGCCCTTTTTTTCCGCCGGCAGGCGCGATCGCGTCCAGCAGCGCGCGCAGGTCCTTCATGTCGATCAGGGTCAGGCCGTTTTCGTCCGCCACACGGAATGCGACGTTGAGCACGCCTTCCTGCACATCGTTGAGGTCGAGCATCCGCGACAGCAGCAGCGGCCCCATTTCAGTGACGGTGGCGCGCACCGGGTGGCCCTGCTCGCCGAACACGTCCCAGAACACGGCCGAGAAGCGGTCGGGCTGGAAGGCAAGTCCCATCTCATTTGCCCGCTTGACGATGAAATCCTTGGCCTCGCCGGTGGCCGCGATACCGGAGAGGTCACCCTTGATGTCTGCGGCGAACACGGGGACGCCGGCGCGGGCAAAGCCTTCGGCCATCACCTGCAGCGTCACGGTCTTGCCGGTGCCGGTGGCGCCGGTGACGAGGCCATGCCGGTTGGCGAGCGCGAGCGACAGCCAGGCCGTCTGCTCGCCCTTCCCGATAAAGACCTTCTCCGCAGTATCGGCCAACTTGTTGTCGGACCCGGCCATCGCATCGCCTCTTCGCGTAAGCTTAAGGGGTTCAAATCAATCGTGGCGAACCATACTGCATCTTGCAATGCGATTGAAACCGGTCAAAGCCCCTTAGAAGGGATCGAAAGGGCCGCAAGGTGATCAACTCCTCACCCTGACATCACCCAAAAGTTGAAATCGGCGCCGCGATGACGACAGTTCTTCTGCGAAATTCGCAACTGATCTTGCATTGCTGCAACACTCGGCGCGCGATCAGCGACCAACGCTGCCTTAAATGTGGTCGTCGCTTGTATTTCGTTTCACACGAGATCAAGATCGAATTGACAGATAAGGGTCCGGCACGAACGGGCCGAGGGCGGGGCAAGTATGGACGAACTGACAGGCGAGCTGGCCGCAAAGGCCGGCATTGATAGTGCTGTCGCTGAAAAAACCATCGGCATTATCCTTGGGTTCCTCCGCAGCGAGGGTCCTTCCGACAAAGTCCAGGCCTTGATCGACAAGATTCCGGGCGCAGAGGCCGCGATTGCCTCCGCCAACAATACGAGTGGTTTTTTTGGGTTGATGGGCGGCGGCCTGATGGCCGTCGGCACCCGGCTGATGGGGCTGGGCTTGGGCATCAGCCAGATTCAGGACATCGCGCGTGAACTTTTCAGGTTCGGGCGCGACAAAATCGGAGCAGATCAGATGGGCGAGATCATCTCGGGGACGCCGGGCCTCAGCCAGTTTGCAACCGTCTAAAGCTTCACGGCCCAAGCTCCTTTTGCACATCGAGAACCATGACATACCCCCTCTCAGCGATCGATGGCCTGACGGCTTACTCTGCCTCGAAGCTCAAATCGCTCGGCATTCGCACGGCGGAAGCGCTGCTTGAGGCAGCCCGCACCGCAAAGGGCCGCAGGGAACTCTCGGCTAAGACCAGTATCAGCGAGCAGCAGCTGCTGGAGTGGGCCAACTTCGCCGACCACATGCGCATCGCCGGCATGGGCAAGGCCAAGATCGGCCTGATCCGCGCCGCCGGCGTCACCACGGTGCGCGAACTCGGCCTGCGCAACCCGGCCCGCCTGGCGCAGGGCATGAAAGAGGCGAACACCAGGCGCAAGCTCGTCCGCATCCTCCCTTCTGAAAAGTCGGTCGAGCAGTTGATCGAGCGGGCGCGCAAGCTGCAGCCCAAGATCACCTATTGAGCCTCCC
>QHOR01000347.1:2259-3720 GCA_003219395.1 Verrucomicrobiota bacterium
CCGCGCAAAGCGACCGAATGATTGCGACCACGTCCAGACCTGACGCCGTGGCCTCAAGCGCCGGTCGCGCGTTGCTGCCGGCGCTGCTGGCGCGGCCTTATCCGGCCGTGATGGGCGTCCTCAACATCACACCGGACTCGTTTTCCGACGGTGGCGCCTTCATCGCGCCCGAGGACGCGCTGGCGCAGGCGCGCCGCATGGTCACCGAGGGCGCCGACATCATCGACATCGGTGCGGAATCCACCCGCCCCTATGGCTCGCGGCCGGTAACGGCCGAAGAAGAGCTGCGCCGGCTGCAGCCGGTGTTCGCAGAAGCGGTCGCGCTCGGCCTGCCCGTCTCGATCGACAGCATGAAATCATCCGTTGTCGCCTGGGCGCTCGACCAGGGTGCCACCATAGCCAACGACGTCTGGGGCTTGCAGCGCGATTCCGGTATGGCGAAGCTGCTCGCCGAGCGAAACGTGCCTGTGGTGCTCATGCACAACCGCGATAGCGCGGATGCTGCGATCGACATCATGAAGGATATTGCCGACTACTTCGCGCGCTCGCTCGAGATCGCCGCCAAAGCCGGCATTGCGCGCGAGAATATCGTGCTCGATCCCGGCATCGGCTTCGGCAAGACGCCGGAGCAGAGCATGACCGCGCTGGCGCGGCTTGGCGAACTCTGCGCGCTCGGCCAGCCCGTCCTGGTCGGCGCCTCGCGCAAGCGTTTCATCTCCACCGTCACCCCGTCGGAGCCGTCGCAGCGCCTCGGCGGTTCGATCGCGGCGCATCTGGTCGCGGTACGAAACGGCGCAAAAATCATCCGGGCCCATGACGTGGCCGAAACCGTGCAGGCGCTGCGCGTGGCTGCCGCGATCGAGGATTTGCAATGACCGACACCATCTTCATCAAGGGGCTCGTCATCCACGCCCGCCACGGCGTGATGGATCACGAGACCGAGGTCGGCCAGCGCTTCGTGATCGACATCGAGCTGTTCGCCGATCTCTCGGACTCCTCGCGCACCGATCACCTTGCCGACACCGTCTCCTATGCCAATGTAGTGACGACCGCGGTCGCAGCCTTCAAGAACAAGAACTACAAGCTGCTGGAGCGCGCGGCCGGTGCGGTCGCCGATGCCATCCTGGTGGCCTTTCCGCGCATCCGCGCCGCCAAGGTCACCGTGCACAAGCCGCATGCGCCGATCGCCGCGATCTTCGAGGACGTCGGCGTGGTGCTGACGCGTTCGCGGCACCCGCCAAATGGCTAGCCCATGGCCAGCGTCCTGATCGCGCTCGGCGGCAATGTCGGCGACGTCCGCGATACCTTCAGGAAGGCGATCGCCAATATCTGCGGCATGACGCAGGCAGCGCTGATAGCGCGGTCGTCGGACTATGCCACCCCGCCATGGGGCGACGAAGGGCAGGATCGTTTCATCAACGCCTGCATCGAGATCGAGACCGGCCTCGATCCCCATGCGCT
>QHOR01000019.1 GCA_003219395.1 Verrucomicrobiota bacterium
CGCAGCGACTAAAATTGCTCTGTTGAAAATCCTTTTTAGGAACACAGACCGTTGGAGTGATGCAATAGTGGAGTATTTAAATGACCGGTTCATTCCATTACTCCAGCAGTCCAATACTCCATTGGAAATGCAATCGCACCGCGTAAGTTTGACACCGGTTTAAAAGCCAAACGAGGCAAAAATAATCAGGCACGCATGGGAACGATCCCTCCGGAAACGATCGAGCAAATTGCTGCCGCGAACGATATTGTCGAACTGATCGGCTCATATTTTCCGGTCAAACGCGCCGGAGCGAATTTCAAAGCGCTCTGTCCGTTTCATCAGGAGAAAACGCCTTCGTTCATGATCAGCCCAAGCCGGCAGACGTTTCATTGCTTCGGATGTGGCGCGGGCGGGGGCGTCTTTCGATTCGTAATGGACTACGAGCATACCGATTTTCCCTCGGCCGTGCGAAAGCTCGCAGTGCGGGCCGGAATTACGGTGGTGGAGAAGCGCGCCGCCCCAGATGAAGATCGGCGATACGAAACGCGCCGGTTACTCCTGAAAATGCACGCGGACGCAGCCGAATGGTTTCATGAAAACCTGTTAAAAAGAGATGTTGGCGAGCCAGCGCGAAAATATTTAAAGCAGCGCGGGATCACGGCGGAAATTGCTAAACGGTGGCAGCTTGGTTATGCCCCTGATGAGTGGGACGCGTTCGGGAGTTGGGCACGCGCGCAGGGGTATCTTGTCCGCGACGTCATCACGAGCGGACTCGCAAAAACGAAGGGTGACGCAGAGACCGCGCCGGTTGAGAGCTCAAGTGCGTACGATCGTTTTCGCGGCAGGATCATGTTTCCGATTTGTAATGATGTGGGCGAAGTGATCGCATTCAGCGGCCGTCTTTTAAAAGATACGGAAGGCGCGGCGAAATATTTGAACTCGCCTGAGACGCCGCTGTTCCGAAAAGGCAGTGTGCTTTTTGGCCTCGACAAAACCAAGCGTGCCCTGATCGAGGCGAACTGCGCCATCGTGTGTGAAGGCCAGCTAGATTTGATAAGTTTATTTGAAGCAGGAATCACCAATGTTGTCGCGCCGCAGGGAACTGCGTTCACAGAAAATCAGGCGCGGATTTTGAAACGCTTCGTAAATGAAGTCGTTCTTTGCTTCGATGCTGACGCAGCCGGCCAGAAGGCTGCCGAGCGCTCGCTCGACGCGCTGCTTGAGAATGACTTGATCGTGCGCGTGGCAGAAATGCCCATGGCAGAAGATCCTGACTCGCTGGTTCGGCGTGAAGGCAAAGAGGCATTCGAAAGGCGGATTTCCGCTGCGCGTGATTTTTTCGATTACTGGATCGAGCGTGAATCCGCCGGTGTTGATCTGGGTTCGCTGGGGGCCAAGATGCAGTTAGCCAGGAGCCTGGCTGGAACTGTTTCGCGTGTGCGCGACCCGCTCATGAGAGGAGAGGTTGCAAGCAAGGTCAGTGCGCGTCTCGGTGTCGCAGCCCGAGAATTTCAGGCTCTACTGCCCAAGCAGAAAAGCCAGCGGTCAAATGATCGGTCCGAAGCGGATCGATCGGGTGCCACCGCTCCGCCGCCGCGCCACGACATCGCTATGCTTTGTCTACTGGCGTTACGAGACGAAGAAGCCCGAGAATTTCTTCGCGAACAAAATTGGCACGAGATTCTCGAGCAAGTAGCGGACGGAGAAATCCTCGTTCGGATACTCGAAAGCAACCTGCGGCCGGATGACGCAGCTTCACTCAACGCCTTCATGGTCACGCTTTCCCCGCCGGAGGAGCGATTGGTCTCTTCCTGGCTGCTGCAAAAGGTGCCGCCCAACGCTGGGGCAATGGTGGAAAAATGGTGGCTGGGCATTCGCCAGGCCGTATTGCGCCGCCAACTCGATGTGGCGGCAAATCAAATCAAACTTCCAGACCTTAGCACCGGAGAAATCGTAAATTTGCAGAAACAAATCCTTGACCTGCAGGAACAGCTCCACGAGCTTTCCCGGCCCGCCGGCCAGGGCGACATTTAGGTGTCGATCTACTGCTGCGCGGCCAGTCGAACGTCTTAGTCAAATCAGTAACCCCATTAATCTTGGCCAGGCATTCGAAACATAGGGGAGGCAGCCGACAATCGTCGGCGAAACGGCCCAAACGGGAACAGCGCCGAACTTCGTCAAAAAGACCCGTTGCTCTTCGAGTGCGACGGAAGCTTGAGAAACAATCACGAATTACTGGACTCAAAGCCGACCGCGGGGCCTCGCCACAACATAAGAATGGATCGTTAGCAGAGCCGCCAGAGCAAATGGCAGCGTCCCGATTGTACACAGCGATTGATTTACAGAGTCGCATTCGCGAACTCATCAAACTTGCGAAAGAGCAAGGCTATCTCACTTTCGACGATTTAAACGAGGCGTTGCCTGAGGGAATCACCGACGCCGATGAATTGGACTTGATTTTGACGCGGCTTCGTCGCTTGGAGATCGACATCATCGAGGCGTCGGAAGTCGATCGCTACAAGGACGGAAAAAAAGACACAGAGGAGGAGTCTGAAGAGGAAGAGAGGACTGAAGCGAAGGTTGATATTCTGGACGACCCGGTGCGGATGTATCTCAAGCAGATGGGCCAGGTCCCGCTGCTGACCCGGGAACAGGAAGTAGAAATATCCAAACGGATCGAGCAAGCCGAAGACATGGTGCTGAAGCACATTAATCGGTTCGGCTTTATCGCCCAGGCCCATTTGGATCTCGCTACGAAACTGATCGAAGGCAGGGAACGCTTCGATCGGGTGATTCTCGACAAGAAAATCGAGAGCCGGGAACGGTACATGAAACATCTCCCGCGTCTCTGCAAACAAGTGGAACAACTGAGCGCGTCGATCAGCCGGCAGTTTTGCGAGGTCTCGCGCAATTCGTTAAAAAAACGAGCGCCGAAGCTTCGGGCCTTACAAAGAATGACGACTTCTTTGCAACGGCTGTATCCACTTTTTTACCTCAAGCAGAAAGTTACGGAGGAATTTGTGCACCTGGCTGATGACGCGCATCACACCTCGCTTTACCTGCAAACCGAGCTGGCCAAAAACCCTCGGAGTAAGAAACGTCGATTGCAGCTTCAGACCAAAATTCGTGAGCTCGAAAAGGGGCTGTGGTTCCCACTCGCCGAATACGCGAAAGAGTACCAGACGCTTAAGGGGTGGATGCGCCAGGCATTCAAGGCCAAAACCGAAATGGTAGAAGCCAACCTGCGTCTCGTTATCTCGATCGCAAAAAAATACACCAATCGCGGTCTATCATTTCTTGACCTGATCCAGGAAGGAAACATGGGCTTGATGAAGGCCGTCGAGAAGTTCGAGTATCGGCGCGGATACAAGTTTTCCACGTATGCGACCTGGTGGATTCGGCAGGCCATCACCCGGTCGATTGCAGACCAAGCGCGCACGATTCGCATTCCGGTGCACATGATCGAGACGATCAATAAGCTCATGCGTGTGCAGAAACAGCTGGTGCAGGAATACGGACGCGAACCAACACCAGAGGAAGTGGCCGAAGAAGTGCTCCTTCCAGTAGATCGCGTGCGGTCAGTTCTCAAGATGGCGCAGCAGCCGATCTCTCTGCAATCTCCAGTCGGCGAGAGTGAGGAAACAAATTTTGGAGATTTCATCGAGGACAGGGGCGCCGAAAATCCGAGCGACATGACCGCGATTGTTTTGTTGAAGGAGAAAATTAAGGATGTGCTGGAAACGTTAACCGATCGCGAAAGGCAGGTTCTCGAGCAGCGATTTGGGCTGGTGGATGGCTACAGCCGAACCCTGGAAGAAGTAGGCCGGCAGTTTCAGGTTACCCGCGAACGTATACGGCAAATCGAAGCAAAGGCATTGCGCAAAATGCGCCATCCGACTCGGATCCGGCAACTCGAAGGCTTTCTTGAAGCTCCCGGCCTATGAATATGGTTGGCATTCGAGCGCAACTTCCATCTCTGCAGATAGTTCAATTGATTGAAGATTATGGATCGTGAAGATGACAAAGAATTGTGGGATGTGCTTGGTCGCATTCCCGGACCCAGGCTGTCGCCCTTCTTTGCGCGGAACGTGGTGAGGAAAGTTCGTCAAGAGACGACTCCTTTCGCACGGGCGCGAAGCTGGTTCAGTTTGCGGAGACTTGTTGCAGCGTCGGCCATGGCAGTCGTCGTGATCGGCCTTGCTATCGCCACGCACCATCCAGTCTCACAGACGCCCGCTATCAATGACTCAGATGTGGTGGCAAAAATCGATCCACAAGATTATGACGTCGTGGCCGATCTGGATGAACTGATCGCCTGGGATGAAACTAGCGTGTGGGAGGACAGGCCAACTTTGTAAGGCAGTCGTTGCTTTGTCGGTGTTCGCTTTGTGTTGCGCTGCCGCACAAGCGCAACCACAACCGCACCGACCGATTGGGCGACCTCCAGCCGGAGGTCCTCATGGCCGTCCCTCAGCGCCGAATATACAAGAGCGGTGGCGTGCAATGCCCCCGGGAGCCCGGCAAAACTTTCAGCGGAACGCGGAGCGTTGGCTGCGCATGACTCCGGAAGAACGCAACGTGATGCGCCAGCGGGAGAACCTGCGCCGGGAGACCATCAGGCGCGAGACCGAAGCCGCGCTTCGTGACTCCGGCCTGCACTTAAGCCCACAGGAACGTGCTCAGTTCGAATCACGTTACATCCAGGAGCGGCGAAAAGTGGAACAAACGTTGCGGCAACAAATTGAAAGCGAGCGACAACAGCAATTGCCGGCGCTGATACAACAGCTGAAGAAAGAATTCCAGATCGATCAGCCAACAAAGGGGCCGGCGGCGAAATCGGTAGAGTCGCCTAAATCGAAAAAATAAGCGTCGCGCTTTTCTCGCGTTTCCGAAATAGTTATTTCCGTTAGAAACACTGGCCCGAGATTGCTCTCGGGCCAGCTCGATCTGGATTCCTACTTCGACGTCAATTTAGTACCGATAGTAGTGATGATGCCCGTAGTGACGATAGTAACGGTGCCCACCATACCAATAGTAAGGTCGATAGTACCTATAGTAGGGCCGGTAGTAGCGGTACGGGTAGTAGTAGCCGTATGGGTAATACCCGTAGTAGCCTGGGCCGAAACCAACCGAGAAGTACACTTGCGCGTCAGAACGCGGGGCTGAAGCAAATGTCAATCCCGCTGCGACTAGTGTAATTAAGAGAAGCTTTTTCATTGCTTTACCTCCCGATAATTAAACAGAAAATGAATAGAAAAGTTTTCCGTTTTGTTAGGATGGATGAACCTCGGGATATCCGATGATGCAAACGCTTTTGCCAACGCGTTTATAAGAGACGCGCTGAAGACGCAACGCACTCGCGGCCGTGTTGGCACCGCGACCCGGAAACGCCATTATTGGACCTGCGGTGAGAATGGGACCCAAATAGAGCTGCACTTTATCAATGATACGTGCATCGAGAGCCTGACCAAGCACTTCACCGCCGCCCTCGATCAGCACGCTCGTGATTCCGCGTTCGCCCAAATTTTTCAGCACAGCAGCAAGAGACTTGCTTTGATAAATCAGCGTTCGCGAAGCATCCTTGTCGGAAAATAGATGAGCACGACGCGGCAGCTTGCCTGAGCCACTCAATACGACGCGCCATGGTTGCCGCGTGCTGCCAACGCCACGGGCCGTCAATCGCGGATTGTCCGCTCGGACTGTTTGCGCTCCAACGAAGATTGCATCGATCCTGGCTCGAAGCTGATGCGCGTGGCGGCGCGCGGAACGTCCTGTGACCCATCGAGACTCACCAGCAGGTCGCGTCAGTCGACCATCCAGGGACATTCCGCACTTTGCGATCACAAAAGGATGACCTGTGACAATCCATTTG
>QHOR01000020.1:0-15688 GCA_003219395.1 Verrucomicrobiota bacterium
GATTAACTCGGCTTTTTGAGGCATGGCGTCACAGCAACCGTGCAATGTTCAACGCCCAACGTCCAACGGCGAATTGAGAAAACGATCAAGCGAAGAATCTCTCGGGCGGGAGCAGAGGCTGCGGTTTGCAAATGCGCGCCACACAATGCTCCCAGCTTTCGTGGCCGCTAAGGATTTCAATCTCCACCCGCAAAAAATAAATGGGAACTTTTATGTCGGCGTCAGGCAAACGAGGCATACGCACCGAATCTTTTTCAGTGGTCACAATCATCTCCAGGTCGCGTCGGACACAACGTTTGATGAAACTGATTAGCTCCGCTTCGGAGTAGTAATGATGATCGATATAGCGCTTGGCCAGATCGACGCGCGCGCCGAGCTTTTGCAATGCAGCTTCGAAGCTTTCGGGCGCGGCGATCGCGCTGATCGAGCCGATGAAAGTGTCGCGCAATGCCTTCAGCGGAATCTTTTCCCCGCTGAAAACGTTCTGCAGATAGAGCGGCTTGTGCGCGCATTCGATAATCTCGGCCGTGCGGTTGTAACGGCGAATGCGTTTCAGGAGAGCGTCATTGGGTTCGCCCGTGTTTTTCGTGATAAAAATGTAGCTGGCACGCCGAAGGTCCCGTGGCGCCTCACGCAGCGTGCCACGCGGAAGAAGAAATTCGTTTCCGAACGGTGCCTGACGGTCCACAAGCACGATGTCGAGCCGATGTTTGAGATGGAGATACTGGAGGCCATCGTCCAGCAGCAGCGTGTCGACTTTCCATTTGTCGATAGCAACCAGGCCGCTTTTGACGCGATCTTTGTCGACGAGAACGATGACCTTTTTCAAGTTATGCGCCAGCATGTAGGGCTCGTCACCAGCAGTACGCGAATCCAGCAAGAGAGAAGTGCCGTCGGAGACGATCCGGGGAGGATCGGGATTTCTGTTGTACAACCGGCTTAGCAAGCTTCGTCGGCGCGGCATGCTCTTGTAGCCGCGAGTTAAGATCGCCACCCGACGCCCGCCTGCCTGCAGCGCGCGGGCAATCTTTTCCACGATGGGTGTCTTGCCGGTGCCTCCTACAGTGAGGTTGCCCACGCTGATCACGAGAACCCCCAGTGCGCGCTCGCGAAAAATCCGTTTACGATAAAAATAAAGCCGCATCTGTACGACCCGATCGTAAGCAAACGAGAGCGCGTAAAGGATTCCCCGTAATACAGAGGCGCGACAGGTTTTCAAGCCGCCGGCCCATGGCAAATGGTGATCAGTGATCGGTGATCCGTGATCGGATAATACGCGCGCCCTGGTTATCGGCACGTGTTACAATTGTAGCAGACGGAGACGATCTGGCGGCACGCTTCATCGCTGCCGCAACCCGGTCTGGATGCAGCAATGTGATCGCGCAGATTGCCGACCCACTGCCACTAAGGAAGGCGCCGAGCGCGCCTGCTTGTTCTGCACCGGCTATGACCTCCGGAAGGAACGAAATCAGTTTTTTCCGAAAAGGCTGATGCAGATAATCAGCAAAAGCTCCGCGCAGCTTTTCGTAATCTCTTGAGGCGAAGGCAGCGGTAATGCCGCACGCATTTGCACAATTCATAACCGCGGCGGCATGCGAAATTTTCGATGGCAAAAGTTTTCTCGCTATCGAAGTCGAAATTTCAAGGTCTGGAATTAGCAAGACGAAAAACAAGCGCTGGGAAACCTCGAACCGTTGCAAAGTAGGAATGCCACGGCCGCGCGCCAAACGTCCGCCACTTGGACGGTCTCGTTTCGTAGCGAGCTTTCGAGAGTCACGGCAGGGTCCCGAACCTGCCACTGCCGTAAACCCGCCAAAAGCAGCTGGCGCAGCATTATCAGGGTGACCTTCCAAGTCAGCGCATAATTGGAACAGGGTCAGACGATCGAGGTTAAGCGCGGACAATATTCCGAGGCGGATCGTTGCGCTGCTGCCGAGGCCGCGCGAACGCGGAATGTTTTGTGCGATTGAAAAAGAAAATGGAAACGCGCTGCGACGTACCTGTCTAAAGAACCGGTCGGCTGCCTGCGCGACAATTTGCGGATGCAGGCGTTCGCTCGATAGAACGCGGGTAACTGTTACGCTGTTATGAATGCGTAGTGCGACACCCAGGCAATCGAAGCCAGGACCAAGATTCGAGGTGCTCGCCGGAACGCGAACGGTAGCTTGCTGCATTCGGAGACGGAGTGTAGCGACGCGCAGCTCGGGCGGCAACCGATCCGTCAGGCCATGCCGAATCGAAAGTGTGCGCGTAAATACGGCTGAGCAAAATGAGTCCTGGCTGGATTGATGCAAGTTTGTTTCGCGACTTCCAAGCCGAGGGAACCGACGCCCATCGACTCTGCACAATCGAAGATGGCTGGGTCGAGCGCTTCGGACCCGACATTCTCATCTCGTTCAAACGAGTCTTGACCCGCGAGCGGCTAATTCAGGAATTGAAGGAATGGGCGCGTGGTATCCCTTTCACGTTTGAACGCATCTTCGCGCGATTCGTTCCTCGAAAAAACGAACAACGCGAACCGCCTCGGCTCATCTGTGGAAACCCGGCTGAAAATCTACAAACCATTGCTGCCGAGCGGCGTTTGAAGTTTGGGATCGATTTCGGCGTGGGCTTCTCTGTCGGTCTATTTCCAGATCAGAGAGAAAATCGCAGTTTTGTCCGTCAAATCGCGCCGAAGCGCCTGTTGAACTGTTTTGCCTACACTTGCTCGTTTTCTGTGAGCGCGGCCCACGTCGGAGCAGTGACTCTTAACATCGACCTTTCAAAGAAATCTCTGGCACGCGGACGGGAGAATTTTGCCCTGAACAGCCTGCCAACAATGGACCATCGCTTCATCGCCGACGACGTAATGGCGGTATTACCGCGGTTAGCTGGTAAAGGCGAGAAATTTGACGCCATCATTCTCGATCCGCCAACTTTTTCGCGTTCGCCCGGAGGAAATACCTTTCACGTTGAAGATGACTTCGAAAAATTACTGATTGATTCCCTCGAACTGGCAGAACGAAATAGCCATATCCTGATCTCTACTAATTGCTCCACATTACGGGAGCAGGCCTTAGAAGTGATGGCCCGCTACGGCCTGAAGAAAGCACGCCGCGCCGCCACATGGCGCCGGTCGTCCCCCCTGCCTGATTTCCCGGCCGGAACAGGCGCAAGCTCGATTTGGCTAACCTTGCGTTAAAGGTCGATGCGCGCAGAGCAGGATCACAATCCGAATCATTTAACGAAATGGATCGATCAACTGCTGAAGTCGCCGCTGAACTTCCGGAACGCGGTCTGCATTGGGTAAAGGAACAAGTCGAGACAGCTCTGAGCGAAACTGAGGGTTACGTTCGCGAAAAACCGGCGCAGTCACTTCTGTGTGCGTTCATGGCGGGTTACGTTTTGAATCGTTTGCCGCTCGTCAGAATTCTGGCCGGTGTTTTACGATTGGTTATGGTGGCACTAAGGCCCGCTATTCTGATTTACGGCGCTGCCAAGCTGTATCAGGCGGCACAGGAAGAAGAGTAATGCTGTAAGAGGTGTCGCCTGCGGCAGGCGCTAATCTCAGATCGGCGTTTCGCATAGCGCCCCGTGCGTCAGCCCTCCAAGGTGAAACCAATCTTGAGCGTTACCTGCCAGTGATCAACCTTGCCGTTTTCGATGTATCCCCGTGTCTCGCTCACTTCAAACCACCGCATGTTGCGGACGGTTTTATGAGCGCGTGCCAGTGCATTCGTTACTGCATCCTCGAATCCGTTCGGTGAAGAGCCAACAACCTCAATTTTTTTATAAACATGATCAGACATGCGCTGATTATTTCTTGAGAGCGTCGGGAAAAACAATAAAAAGACGAGTCTTAGGTACCAGAGAGCCATGACGGCGGCGGGGTGCGGCGTGATGAATTGCCAGAAATTTGCTTTACAAACAGCTTGTAATTTCGGCAGCCTCGCTGCGTGGGGAAAATGGTGGCAATCTCGGTCTCACTCCTGACGGCTCTCTCCTGCCTTCGCGCTCAGGACCAGGAGCGCAAGCTGGTCGACCGCTTGCTTAGACCGGACATGAGCCTGCAAAGTGGCGAGCAGAAGAAAAAATTCATGGCAGATGGAACATCAATAAACAAAAAAGCAACGGTCGGTGCATTTTACATCGAGAAAAAATCTAGATCGAAAGCGTTTTTGGGGACACGTGAAGTCTCGGCGAAGCAATTCAATTTCCCGCTTTTTCATGGTAGCCACGGCACATTTGAGAATTCATCGCAGCAATCATTGAGAAATTCTCGGGTTGCTTATCCCACTCAATCTATTCGCGAACCCCACGATGCTCCTCAATCGGGCAAGAAGGTCGCCAGCCGTTCGTACGCAGAGAACCGGCCGTTTCTGGATCAGGGTAAGAGCCAGAAGTCGCTCAATCGGCAAAACGCGCCGCTCACAATCGATCAGGTGCGCGAGTTGCTGAATAAAAACAAGTAGCGCGCCGGCCGGCGGCGCTATCGTTGATCATGCAACCGGATGAAGCTCTCGCGTTGTTAAGCCAAGGCGCCGCGCAACTCATCGACGAGGAGCAACTGCGGAGCAAACTCGCGCTCGGGCGGCCGTTGCGGGTCAAATTAGGTGTCGATCCAACCACCTCCGACATCCATCTTGGACACACTGTTGTGTTGCGAAAACTGCGGCAGTTTCAGGACCCGGGACACCAGGCAATTCTGATCATCGGTGATTTCACTGGCATGATTGGCGATCCGAGTGGTCGATCTGTGACGCGGCCACAGTTGACGCACGCTGAGGTGCTGGCAAATGCGGCGACTTACCGCGAACAGGCTTTTAAGATTCTGGATCGCGAGCGGACAGAAACCGTTTGTAACGGAGACTGGTTTCGTGCGATGTCGTTTGAAGATGTTATTCGACTAAACAGCCGAGTCACCTTGCAACAGATGTTGCAGCGCGAAGATTTCAAGACTCGGATCGACAACCAGCACTCAATTCGCGCTCATGAAATCCAATACCCGATCATGCAGGGCTGGGATTCGGTAATGGTTCGGGCCGACGTGGAACTTGGCGGAACGGATCAACTATTCAACATTCTGATCGGGCGCGATTTCCAACAAGAAGAAGGGTTGCCGCAGCAGGTTGTTTTCCTGCTTCCTATTCTCGAGGGTTTAGATGGCTCCAAAAAAATGAGTAAGAGCCTCGGAAACTTCGTCGGAATTAACGAACCGGCCTCTGAGATGTTCGGGAAACTGATGAGCATCTCGGACGATTTGATGGCACGGTACTATGATCTGCTCCTTGGACGCAGCCGACCAGCCGGTGTGCATCCGCTCGAGGCTAAGAAGCAACTCGCGTTTGAGATTGTTCAGACGTATCACTCGCCTGCTGCTGCTCAAAAAACGCTCGTTGAGTGGAACACCCGCTTTAGCAAGCGCGACTTGGAACATGTTGATCTGCCTGCGTTCTCACCCATTTCCGGAGAGGGCCTGGCGGCTGTAGCGCTCGTTTCGCAGGTCTATCGAGAAGCATTCAACCTGGAAAAGTCCCATAGCGAAGTCTCGCGGCTGATTAAACAGGGAAGCGTAGAAATCGACGGGGCGAAAATCCGCGACCCAAAGGCTATAGTTATGCTTAAGCCAGGTCAGACACTTCGCCTCGATAGAAAACGCGCGGTGCACGTGCGCTGATCGGGTGGTCAAGCGACGGCAACGGCTCCTCGGTTTAAGGTGTTCGTTTTGTCAGGCGGTAGCCGTTTGGAATATGGGCAGAACGCGTGCATGATCCAGGTAGCTGGCAGCAATGCCTTCGAAGTGTGCACGAATACTGCGCAGTTCGGCGGTGACAAAATTGTCCACAAAATGTAGGCGCCGGTCCAGCCAGGCAAACAGTTTGTTCTTAATCTCGTAATGAACTGCCAGCGTCACTTCAGTGCAATTTGGTCTAATCTCGGCAAAATCGACGATTCCCATCAGCGCAATATTTCCTCCGACTGACTCAAACGCGTATTGGTCAGGCGAATCGCTCTCGACGGACAGGAGCACTGTGTGAGCTTGAAAGCCCAACGGACCTCGGAAGCTAAAATCGACGGTCTTGGACGAAGTCACAGTCGCCCGGGTGACCATCAGAAACTGCCGGCGATACGACTGAATGCTGGCAAGGCGAGCTTTGCACTCTGCCACCGGTTGACTCATGTGTAAGGTTTTTTGTAACAGCATAAGATAGCGCTTTCTTTTTGGAATAGTGAGAGCAACAGCGATGCCAGCCTCTCTCCACAGGGGAAACGCGCTCAGAATCCCTCAGTAAGTGTTCGTTTTTTTTACAACGCTGTATCGAGGCAACACGCTACAACCCGATGGTGGACTTAAGCACAAGTCTCCAGTCAGCAGGCAGTTCGCTAGGATTTTCCCCTAGTCCACTCAGCACTGGTACATTGAGAATTGTTCTGAGAATATCGGCATTGGTGAGAGAAGCTATGCCGCTGTTGTCTCGCGCGTTATTCAACACCAGCCCCGCACAACGGAGTCCGGATCCCACAACGCTTTGGACAGTGAGAACGGCGTGATTGAGACAACCGAGCCGATTGGCTGCGACCACCAAGACTGGCAGGTTCATCGCCACAGCCAGGTCGCTGGTGAAATAATCACGACGAATCGGGACCATCCAGCCGCCGACCCCTTCCACGACGACGTGTCCCACCCGATCCCGAAGAGCATCAAAAGCGGCGAGAATATCTTCCACATCAATGTCCGTGTTCTCAAGCAGGCTGCCCACAATAGGCGCCGCCGGCGTTTTTAACCAAACCGGGTTGATATTTTCGATTGTCAGGCCGCGATCACCGACTGCCAGCAGAAGCTCTGCATCTCGGCGATCTCCGCAGCAGATCGGTTTCATCCCCGCACAGGACCCACCGGCGGCCCGCAACAGCCGCAAAAGGCGAGTAACAGTATACGTCTTCCCGACGCCAGTGTCCGTCCCGGTGACGAAAAGACTCACGCAACCTGCTTTACACGCTCCGGTGTGCGCGCAGAGCGGCTCGCGCTGATGCTTTGCACCATTGACCGGAAGATCTTTGCGCCATCCATGCTGCCAAGTCGCGCATCCGACGCACGATCAGGATGAGGCATGAGTCCAAACACGTTGCCCTGGCGATTGCAAATACCTGCAATGTTCTCGATCGACCCATTTGGATTTGTTTCCGGCGTAACCGAACCCTTGCCATCAACGTAACGCAAGATCACCTGTCGGTTTGCGTTCAGCTCGCGCAACGTCGCTGCATCCGCAAAAAAACAGCCTTCGCCATGCGCTATCGGCAGTCGGAGAACCGTCCCCTTTGGGCAACCGCGGGTGAATGGTGAATCATCGACTTCGACACGCGTATTGATCATCTCACACACGAAACGCAGCGAACGATTGCGAACCAGCGCGCCCGGCAACAGACCAGCTTCGCACAGCACTTGGAATCCATTGCACGTCCCGAGGATGAGCTTCCCGGCACGCGCATCATTAATCACTGCCTTCATGATGGGGGAAAACCGAGCAATGGCGCCGCAGCGCAGGTAATCGCCGTGGGCGAAGCCTCCAGGCAGCACAATTGCGTCGAAAGCGTCCAGTGACGTATCCTTGTGCCAAACGTATTCGGCACGCAAGCCATCGAGGCCATTGATTGCGGCAACGCAGTCCTGATCGCAATTCGAACCGGGGAACTGGATAACGGCGAATCTCATCGGTAATTCAACGCACTGCTGCGGCACGCTGCTCCGCGTGATAATCATTGACGACCAGGCAAGCGTGAATAACACCCGGAATCCAGCCCAGCAAAGTCAAAATGAGGCTGAGAAAGAAACTGGCGATGCGACCCGTCAGTAGCACGGCGAGCGGTGGCAACAAAACGCAGAAAAAATATCGCAGCGCTTTCATTCTTGTTCCTTCGCCGTTCGTTTGCGTCGTTGAGATTTGCGCGTTTTCCCCTGCTCTCCGGTGTCTGCTTGTTCCAACTCGTAATCTTCAATCACCGGGTTCGAAAGCAAATCGCGACACAGCCCGCGCAATCGCGTTTCAAGGTCACTATTTTGCCCATCGATATCTATCTCCATGTATTTCCCAATCCTGACGCTGCGGACTTCCGGCATACCCAGGTGGCGCATGGCATCACAAACGGCGTTCCCCTGAGGATCGAGCACCGCAGCCTTCGGCATGACGATGACCTTTGCTTTCATCGCATCACCATATTTGCGGTCACTCAAACGACAAGGCCGAATACCCGCAGATGGACTAACTCTGGTGCTCTCATTTCAAGACCACAATCTCAAGCTCACCATCGCGGCCAAGTACGTTAAGACCTACGTCTCCTTCATCATGTCTGGTAAGCAGAAGGTTGACGCGCGCTTCTCCTACCCGCACCTCACGAATACTCACTTGGCGCAGGAAACCCGGTAGAAGTGGCTTGGAAAAAACCAGTTTTTTTTCCGGAGCCATTATGCTCAATCCAAGGCAGGCCTCGAGCAATAGGAACACCGCTCCGGATGCCCACGCCTGCGGCGCGCATGCCACGGGATACAACGTTGGAGATTCACCAGGCCGCCTCGGAAAACCGCAAAACAATTCCGGGAGCCGATGGAGATCGAAGAACAGACTGGCGTCCAGCAAACCTGCCAAAACTGCGATTGCAGATTGAGTCAGTCCGTATCGGGCGAATCCAGCGGCGATTAAAGCATTGTCGTGTGGCCAGACCGACCCGTTATGATACGACATCGGGTTGTAACGTGCCTCGCTGGTGGCCACAGTGCGGATTCCCCAGCCCGAAAACGAACTCTCATCCATGAGCGTCGCCGCGACACGACGTGCATGTTCATCCGTGGCAATCCCAGCAAAAAGGCAGTGTCCGGCATTCGACGTTCGCACCCGGCAAGGCTCCTTGTTACCATCAAGCGCAAGCGCATACGTAGAAAGATCCTCGCACCAGAAGCGTTCCTCGAATCGGCGCTGCAAGTTTTGCGCTTGCTTCTTTAAATCTCGGGATCGCGTTTGATTGCCCATCAGCGCAGCAAGCTCCGCGGCGGCCAATTTTGCCGCATACACGTAAGCCTGCACTTCGCAAAGTGCGATGGGAGCTTCGGCAGGCGTGCCATCACTATGGAAGACCGCATCGTGAGAATCTTTCCAACCTTGATGAATCAGCCCTCGTTTTGCCTTACGGGCATATTCAACGAAGCCATCACCGTCTGTATCGCCATAGGAGTCAATCCAATCAAGCGCCCGATCAACGTTTGGCCATATTGACTCGGCAAAAGGACGATCGCCCGTGCGGTTGTAGTACGCGCCTGCGAGAATAACGAAAAGCGGCGTAGCGTCCACGCTCCCGAATTTCGCCTAAAAGCGCCATTTCGTCCGCCCGCATCTCATGGACCACCTTGCCGGGCTGCGCATCTTGTTCCGGATTTTCCGAGTCGGCCTGAGTCGCCGCGAGATACGAGAGAACGCCACGGGCGATTGAGGGATCAAACCACAGACACTGCAGCGCGGTAATGATTCCGTCGCGGCCGAATACGGTGCTAAACCATGGAACGCCAGCGTAGGGATAGAGACCATACGGGGTATCCGTCAGCATCATTCGCAGATCGGCCAGGGAGCGATTCAGCCAGTCGTTGAATTGCTCGTTGGCAGCGAAAATCTGTGGCTCTCGAGCGTTGGCACGGTCCTGTGCAGCTGCGGCTTCCTGGACAATTTTTTCGTAGCATGGCTCGACCTTGACCGATGGATCGCCATCGACTTCGCACCCGATCACGCACCGATAGCTGATTGCTTCACCGGCCTCCAACCTGACCTTGAAAGTGGCAAGCGATTCGCTCAATCGCATAGGCGGTGGATCAAAAATAATTCGTGTCCGCCGAAGACGATCATCCAGCCCTTGATAGGAAAGGACGACCTGGTCGGGCGTGACCACTGTTTCCAATCGTTGGCCGCGGCGTTCTCGCTTGGTGCCGCGCAGCTCAAAAATATCCACAAAATCAGCGTCAAACTCGATCGAGAAAGAAAATTCTACAGCTGCCCGTCCGAAGTTATGAATTCGAAGGCGCTCGTAACAAGCTCGCTCCCACAGAATCTTCGACCGAAAGAAATGCACCGTTCCCCGCGGAATCGCAATTTCGCTGTCGCGCCACGTGTCGGGATTCGTAGCATCCACGGCCATCACAGCATTGTCTTCCCTCACTGTCGAACTCAGCAGCAAAGGGCGATCCTGTCCGAGCCTCAATGTCAGCCGCGAGAGGAACCGGGTGTCTTGGCAATACAGCCCGAGTTCGCCAGTGCCGAAAGTGTCGATGTCACCGAAACGATCGAAAACGGCGAACGTATCGCCATGTTTAAGTACCAGGGTGCGGACATCGATGCGCGTCGATGACGAGCGAATGTAAAATGCGTCCCGAACACGGATCACTTCTTTGGCCATACTACGCGCGCCCCTCCAATCGCTTGTCCTGCCCGCTTTTTATTCGTCGTTCGTAAACCTGCACGTAATCGTCAGCCATTCGAGTGGCGGTGAAACGTTGCTCGAAGACTTCGCGACACCGCTTGCGGCTCAATTCCGGCACACGGCCAACGGCTTGTACTGCGTCTTCTAGTCCCTTGACGATGAAGCCCGTATGTCCCTGCTCCATTATTTCGGAAACGGCCCCTCCGCGATAGGCGATCACCGGTGTCCCGCACGCCATCGCTTCGATCATCACCAGTCCAAATGGTTCTGGCCAATCAATGGGAAACAATAAAGCGTGGGCGTTTCCAAGAAACTCCTCCTTCTCGCCGTCGCCAATCTCACCAACGAATTCCACCAGTGGATCGCGAAGTAACGGTTGAACGACTGCCTCGAAATAATCCTTGTCTATTCGGTCCACTTTGGCTGCAATCTTGAGCGGGATTTGCACGCGCTTGGCAATTTCGATCGCACGGTCGGCGCGCTTCTCCGGAGAAATTCGCCCTAGAAACGCGAGATACTTTCCCGGTTCCGAGTGAAACCGGTACAGGTCAGCGGGCACTCCGTGATAAACTGTAGCCTGCCAATTTGCCTGAGGTAAAGGTTGTCTTTGCCCATTTGAGATCGAGATGACAGGCATGTCTCGAAACTCCTGGTAAAGGGGAATCAGGTCTGGGATATCCAGGCGGCCATGTAACGTGGTGACATGCGTGGTCGACTGCCGACGACTCAGCGGAAAGTGCAGGTAATCGACGTGAAAATGAACGATATCAAATTCCGCAGCGCGCTGGAAGACGTGTTCAAGCATAAGGATTTGGTGCGCCATTTGGTCGACGCAATGTTTATCCAGGCGCAGTGAACGGCGGCATGCGGCAACAAGGTGGGCCTTAGTCACCGAATCACCGCTCGCAAAGAGAGTAACTTCGTGGCCCTGACGAATTAATTCTTCAGTGAGATACGACACCACCCGTTCTGTTCCTCCGTAGTACTTCGGAGGCACGCTCTCAAAAAGCGGTGCGATCTGAGCGATTCGCATAACATTCCCAAACTCTTCCCATTGGAATTGTTCAATTTTTCGCGCAGCCGCAGGTCAAGCCACAACTACACCAATCAAAGGCCACGGCGTCCGCCTTAAGTCTCGCGAATAACTTCGCTGGGATTTTTATCTTCGCGCAACCCGAGAAAAACCGGCGCACGCAATTTTTTATCTCGCGTCCACTCGGCAAATTTAACTTCGCAAACGAAAACCGGATTTACCCAATGCATCTTGCGCATCATGGAAGGTGTGATGTCTTGAACCCATTGCCCATTTTGCCTCGATGGTAGATCGACAAAAGGACAATCGTTGCGCGCTTCCTTCTGAAATTTTTTGTACAAAATCGACAATGATTTCACCGTGAAGCCGGTGCCAACCTTGCCGGCAAAAACGAGCTTTTTGTTCTGGTAATAACCAACGAGGATCGCTCCGAAATATTTGCGAGACCCCTGAGGTGGCGTGTATCCCCCGATGACAAATTCCTGTTCGTTGACGCACTTGAGCTTTATCCATGCGGCACTTCTGCGCCCCGGTTCGTAAACAGAATTAGATTGTTTTCCGATAAGCCCTTCCAGGCCCCGACGTTTTACTTCTGCCAGAAGTCGCCTGGCGTCGGTGCCAATCGCGCCGGAGAAGCGAATCGGATCACGTGCCTCGGCGCAGAGTTTTTCCAGAACATCTTTGCGCGCCTCCAACGGCAATGACGCCAGACTGTGGCCATCAATTTGCAGCAGATCGAATGCGTAAAAATAAACCGGTGTCTTTCGCCCCTCCATCTCCCGCGCTTGGAGGAGTTGAAAGGAGGAACGGCCCTCCTGGTCAAGCGCCACCACTTCGCCGTCGATTACACATTCGCGCGCGGGCAAAGTTTTCATCGCCTCGACCACTTCAGGGAACCGCTTAGCCAATTCGTTTTCATTGCGCGAGAGCAACGAAATCTTTTCGTTCCTTTTAACTCCAATTAGACGGATGCCGTCGAATTTGAGTTCGTAAATCCAATCACCCGTCACTGGCGGTTGCTCAACCAGCTTTGCTTTCATCGGTTCGACGAAACGAGCTTTTGCCGCAGGCAAATTGGATAGAGACAGCTCGCCCTGCCTTTCATGTCCATCTTCGGATGTGATTTTCCGCTGCGCCCGACCCGCCTCTGCCGTAGGGGGCCTTAGCCGTGGCGAGCGACCACGCCGCGTCGATTCACGCCCTGCCATGGCAGTGCGGATGCGCGCCTTGAATTGTGACGAGGGGCTCTGGTCCGCTTCGCGACCGGATTCCCACTCGGCATCTCGAGCCTCGGCGATTTGCTCCATGGTGCGTCCAGTTTTTACCGAACGATCTTCCATTTTTTTTGATACCGGATTCGCGTCATCTCCCGTTTTCAGGATCAACCACTGATTTTTTTCTTCATCACGACCGCGAATTCGCACCAGAGTCCATTCGCCTTTTGCTTTGGCGCCGTCGAGAACGAGATGAAGCTTTCCTTCCTTGAGCGACTTGCTCGGTTGTTCGCCGTAAACGCGATAATTCCCTCGATCCCACACCATGACCGTGCCGCCCCCATATTGCCCCTCCGGGATAATTCCTTCGAAGCCTTCATATTCGATCGGATGATCTTCTACTTCCACTGCGAGGTGCTTTTCACCCCGTTTCCAAGGAACTCCTTTAGGCAATGCCCATGATTTCAGGACGCCCTCCATTTCCAGGCGGAAGTCGTAATGCAAACGCCGCGCGGCGTGTTTTTGAATGACGAAACGCGACGCACCTTTGATTTGCCTCGGCAGCGGTTTGCCGCCGGCAGGCTCAGCTGTCTTCTTGAAGTCGCGTTTCCGCTTGTATTCGGCTAGGCCCATTCCACGGCAACTTAACTACGGATTGGCCGTGTGCACGCGACGTTGTCGGGCACCTGTATGGAGCGCCTATGGCTGTGTCTGCCTTCGCCGGGGCGAACGCCCTCTACAACGCCTACGCCTCGCTCGGTAACGCTTCGCCGACCAGGTAACGGACAAAACGACGGATGACGATGTTTTCACCCAACTCGGAAATCTTTGCATTCAGCAAATCCTTAACGGTCACATCAGGGTTCTTGATGAAGCCTTGTTCGAGCAGGCAAACGGTACTGTAAAATTTGTCGAGCTTTCCTTCAACAATTTTGTCGGCAACATTCGCTGTTTTGCCTTTGACCTGGGCCTTGTAAATTTCACGCTCAGCTTCAATGAGGTTGCCGGGCACATCTGCACGGCTGACGTAAAGTGGGTGGGCTGCTGCAATATGCAATGTGATGTCCTTCACGAACTCGCGAAAATTCTCGTTTCTCGCCACGAAGTCCGTCTCACAATTCACCTCCACGAGCACGCCGACCTTTCCTTGCAGGTGAATATAGGAAGCCACGACGCCTTCTTTCGTTGCGCGTGAAGCTTTCTTTCCCGCGCTGGCAATTCCCTTGGTCCGTAAAATCGTTTCCGCTTTCTCCAGATCGCCGCCGCTCTCCACGAGCGCGCGCTTGCAATCCATAAAACCTGCATTGGTTTTTTCGCGGAGCTGCTTAACTAGTTGGGGATCAATCTCGGCTGTTGTCTTCATGAATAATTAGGGTGTTAAAAAAGAATTCAGCGGACGTTAACCATCAATCATCGGCGAGTGGCTATGCGGCCAGCTACGCTGAGACGCCAGCCATCTCAACTTGCTCGCGGATCCGCGCTTCGTTGCTTGCAGAGACGATGGCATCCACGAGCTTCTGCAGAATCACGCGAATCGCACGAATCGCGTCATCGTTGCCAGCAATGGGATAATCGATGATGTCTGGGTCCGCATTCGTGTCCACGATGGCAACCACTGGAATCCCAAGTCGGCGAGCCTCGTTGACGGCGTTTTGTTCACGGATCGTGTCGATTATAACCAGAGCGTCGGGCAATTGAGACATCTCGAGTATACCCTCAAGATTGCGCCGGAGCTTTGCCGCTTCACGATTAAGAGCAGCGAGCTCCTGCTTGCCCATCTTTTTGTATTCGGGTGACTTCTCGATCTCTTCGATGTATCTCAGTCGCCCGATGCTCTTGCGAATGGTCGCGAGGTTGGTCAATGTGCCGCCCAGCCATCGCTGATTGACGTAGAACTGAGCGCAAGCCAGCGCCGCTTCCTTTATCGCTTCCTGCGCCTGTTTCTTGCAACCAACAAATAAGATTCTGCCTCCGCGGCGGGTTACTTCCTGGAGAAATTCAGTTGCCCGGCGAAGCTGCAGCACGGTTTCATCCAAATTGATGATGTAAATCTGGTTGCGCTGCTCAAAGATGAACGCCTTCATCTTCGGATTCCAGCGCTTCGTCTGATGTCCAAAATGAACACCAGCTTCCAAAAGCTCAGGTACTAATTCTGTCGTATCGGCCATAAGAGAAAATCCGCGAGAGGGGAACTCCGGAACGGGACGGTGAAGATGCTACAGCACGGGTGGATGTGCAACCTGAAATTCAGCGCCAGGACTGGCATCATTAAGTGCTGTTTTACGACCTCTGACCGTGGACTTGGGATGTCTCTCCGGCACGCCGTGCGACACAACACGCGATCGGGTTCGGAATTGCCCCGAAGGACGTGTCCTCCTACCCACAAGGATGTGGATCAACAGGAAGATCGGCAAAGCCAGTCCGATACCAAGATGAAGCCAACTCGTCCACGCGCGCAGTCTTTCGCCGCCCGCATAGTAAAGGCCATACCCGGTAATGACCAAAACGGTGAATACACTCAGAAACAGTGAGCCGTTTACACGATTACGGCCCGCGCGCCATGCGAATCTCACATGGCCGCTCAAGAGCATGCCGATCAACACCAGAATCGCCATGGCCGCCGCGCCATGAATCTTCATGGCCCAGCTTTTCGCGCCTGTTTCAAAATCGCCCGGCGCCACCGCCAGATAATTCCAATATGCCCACACGACACCGCTGAAAAAAAGCAGTGCGACGACGACGTACAGCAAATATCTCTGCAAGCGTTTCAATCGAATCGAGTCTGGTCGCGGGTGTCGCATGGCGAGTGAAATGACCAGCATGGCGTACCATTGCGCTCAAGCAACAGTGCGTCTGCACGCGACTGCGTCAGCAAGTCCGCGGCTTTCTCACGCAAGACATAAACAATTTTCGTCAAAGCATCCGCTACCATGCATTCCGCAGCTGCGACGCTCACGCTGATTAATTCGCGGGCAGCTTGACCGGTGCGCCCGTTAAGTAT
>QHOR01000020.1:15696-17391 GCA_003219395.1 Verrucomicrobiota bacterium
CGACGCTCAAAATAGATTCCCGAGGTCGCCAAGGCGCGCTGGCGCAGCCGCACCGCTCCGGCAACACGGGTCGGTTCGGCCGGATGCCGTACATAAACAACTTGCGAAGGCGATCCCCATATTCGCAAATCACCGCCAGCGTTCACAATTCCGGCAGCGACGCCGTTCTTTTTCAAGACTTCAACAGCACGATCAACTGCAAAGCCCTTGGCAATGCCTCCCAGATCAATGATCGTGCGGCGGCGGAATCGAATCTTGCATTGATCGTCGACAAGGATGTCCCGCCAGCTACCGCCACTGCAAAGCCGCGTGTCAGTTCTGGGAAGATAATTCCATTTCACGAGCTGCCGGGCCACCGTGACGTCGAAGACGCCATCACTTTTACGTGAAAATTCCTGCGCCAATTTCACAACGTGATGAGTCCACGGATGAACTTTGACCGGGCAGCGCCAAGCGTGGCGATTTATTCGTGCCACATCGCTGCTGGGATCATGAAAACTCATCAGCCGCTGTACCTTTTCCACGGCCGTGAAGGCGCAATCGATATCGTGAGGTGATCCCTGGCAGGCAATCTCCACAAGAGTGCCGAGTAATGGCCGGCAGCGACGAACCTGCCCGCAATGCTTCGCATGACGATGCAGGCGGGTTTCAATGTCTGAGTGCAATCTCATAAAATGCAAGAAGGCGTTTCACCCCATCAGTGATGTGCCGGCAACTCAAAGTTGCTCCACTGATGTTTTTGATGTCGCTGTCGAGCTTTAGCGTCGATTTGCTGTTCTTACCGACAAATTGGGCTCGCCATTTTTCATCCCGAATCTGGCCTCCGTAGGTCTCACGATAGTCCATGATTTCAATCTGCTTGACCGAACCATTCGTATTCAGTCCCGCCGCGTAAGTGATGAATTCATGTTTGCCGACAACCTCATCCACGATAAACCAACCACCGCCACTGACTCGCCAGACCTGCTGCTCATCGTGAAGGACGCGCACACCGCTCGCCTGTTCAATGGCCTTGCGTTGCACGCTCGTCAGCTTCACCGGCGCCGCTGTGAATGATTTCCCGGCAAAAATCGCCTGCTGCGCTTGCTCGGTGGTAAGGTATCGAACGGCAAACGCCGATGGCGCGATCAGCGCCGAAATAGGCAAAGCGATAAAGGCAAATTCCGCTTTCACTTGTGCCTAAAAATTAATTCCCAGCCTGAAGCGCACGTAATACTTTTCGTGTTCATCGCCGAAGATGTAGCCGTCGTGCGCTGCAAACTCCTTGTTATCGTTACTAAACGCCTGTCCGATTGGTAACTGATGAAGAAATCCAAGAGTGGCCCACCAGCGCTCGCCGCCGTAATGAATCGTCGGTCCCAAAAAATACGCTGAATGTTCGTGAACGGTGGCGTCGGCGAATTCGTGATGATTCCAAAATTCCAGCCCTGCTGACCAATTGCGCACAAAACGGTAAGAAAGTCCGGTGAACCATTCGAACATGCCGTCGCGCTCGTAGCCCCCACCCGCCTCCTTTTCGAATTCGAGTTCGTAATTGACGTTCAGCGCCCAGACAAGCCGGTCTTCGAGCCAGTTTTTTTGCAGCAGGATTTTCCATTCCAACTCCCTTTCCTGATCGCCGACAGTAGGTTCGAAATAAAGCGCCAGGCCAAGCGGATCTTTGTACGGGCTCAGGAGCCGATAAATTCCTTCCAG
>QHOR01000021.1 GCA_003219395.1 Verrucomicrobiota bacterium
AATCAAATGGGTCCACCTCCATGGCAAGCGTGTGCGCGGGAACGCTGGCGCTGATGGATGCGGGTGTGCCGGTCAAAACGCCGGTTGCTGGAATCTCAGTCGGGCTGGTCACGGATTTTGGAGATGATCATCAATTGAAACGCTACGAGTTGCTGACTGACATCATTGGCTCGGAAGATCATTTTGGCGACATGGATTTCAAGCTTTGCGGAACGGACGCGGGCATCACTGGTTTTCAGCTGGATCTGAAACTCCCGGGTGTCAGCCACAACATCATGGCAGAAGCGATCCAACGCGCCAAAGAAGCGCGCACAAAAATTCTCGGCATTATGGGCGGCGCACTGGAGAAGCCGCGGGCAGAGTTGTCCAAGTATGCGCCGCGGATCGAGACGATTAAAATTAATCCGGAAAAAATTGGGGCGCTCATTGGCCCTGGGGGTAAGACCATTAAGGGTATTGTCGCGGAGACGGGCGCTGAAATTAATATTGAAGACGATGGCTCGGTGCACATTTACGCTACCAGCGGTGAGAGCATGGCACGTGCGAAGGAGATTATTGGTGGTATGACGCGCGAAATCGAGATCGGGCAGACATACCAGGGCCGCGTGGTCTCGACGAAGGAATTCGGGGCGTTTGTGGAGGTGTTTCCGGGTCGGGATGGGCTGGTGCACATTTCCGAACTCGCGGATTTTCGCGTGAACCGCACCGAAGATGTTGCCAAGGTCGGCGACATCATCTGGGTCAAGTGCATCGGCATCGACGACAAAGGTCGCGTAAAACTTTCGCGCAAGGCTGCGCTGAAAGAACGCGCGGAAAAAGAAACCGGACAGGCGGCGTAGGGACCGACCATTCAGAGGCGAGCGAGGCATCTCTCACCGCTCGTCAATCACGCGAGTTCACTTGTGTGACGCTTCAGCTTTTGTAAGGTCCCTCACGTCGTTCAGGATGACAGCGGCGATTTCTTGCTGCCTGCGTGGGGCTACATAGTATGCTTTTGGCATGATTACCCCCACGCGGCTTTCGTATGGCGTGCTCGCCGCCACAATTGCTCTTGCAGGTCTTCTGCATCTTGGTGTCCCTCTACTTGTCGTGTTATTTTCCTACTTTGCCTTGCGCCAGCTCTATGATTTCACAAAAAGAAAGTGGCTGGCTTTAGTCCTGTTCGGCGTTGTCGTGGCCGGGATTGCCACCGCAGCAGTCTTTCTCACTCGTACGGCGGTAATGGCATTGCCGGATGTCGCTGACACTTCCATTCCGTCGGCAAATGCCTGGGCGCAGAAGCGCCAGATCGAATTACCATTCAGTGATTTTGAGAGTCTGAAGCAGGTGGTCATCGATGCGCTTGGCCAGGAAGCAAACTATCTGCGAAACGTCGCTAATTTTGCCAAAAGCACAGCCGCGGTTCTGGTTCTTTGTGTCCTGGGAATCGTCGCAGCCTCCAGCCTGTTTATAAAAACTGGACTCGATCCTTACCGCGGCACTCATCGTGTGAAGAACAATTTGTACTCCATTTGCTGTGACGAGGTGTCGACGCGATTCCGCGATTTCTATCGTTCCTTTGCCACAGTTATGGGTGCGCAGATCATGATTTCGTTTATCAACACGCTATTGACAGCGATTTTTCTTTTTGCGGTTGGCCTGCCCCATGCCCCACTGCTAATTGCAGCCACGTTTCTTTGCGGTCTTGTACCTATTGTCGGCAACCTGGTCAGCAATACGATCATTGTCTTTCTGGCGCTGACAGTGTCGTTGAAATTGGCGATTGGGGCTCTGGTGTTTCTCGTGGCGATTCACAAGCTCGAGTATTTGTTAAACAGCAAAATCATCGGAGACCGAATTCGGAATCCTGTGTGGTTAACCTTGATCGCGCTGATCATTGGCGAGCGGCTCATGGGCATCCCCGGCTTGATCCTTGCGCCGATCGTATTGAATTATCTACGGGTGGAAATGCTCACTGTGGAAGTGCGGCCGGTGCGGGAAAACGTTCAATTAGTTAAATCGCCTGCTCACGAAACCTTTCGGAGTTAAAATCGACGACGCGCTTTGCCGTTGTCTTGGCTTAGTTCGCCAATTACCTGACGCTGCGCGGACGTTATGAAAGCCGGTTTTCTTGAGAAATTAATCGAGCGACTCGGGCGCATTGGACCGGAAGAAGTTCAAAATTATTTTCTCCGCCTGGCCCAGGAGAAAGGTTTTCTCGAAACCGTTTTCAATGCCATTCATGAAGGCATCATTGTGACCGATTCAAACGGCCGGGTCACCTATTTGAATGATGCGGCCTGCAAATTGTTTGGGTTGGACGCGACAGACGCCATCGGAAAACGGCTCGATGAACGAATTCGTGGCCTCGATTGGGGATCGCTTACCCAAAGCTTAGGACCGCTTAGCCGTGACATGGAGATTTTTTATCCGGAAAACCGCTTCATCAATTTTTACATCGTGCCGTTGATGATCGAGCCTCGCGAAGCTGTTGATGTAACCACGCCGATTAAAGAGGCCAGAGAGGAGGGAGGGCTTTCGGCTTCGCGCGGTCAGGGGGAGGCGAGCGAACCTGTGCCTGCATTAGCCGGACAGGTGGGACACGTGATGATACTGCGCGACATTACCGAGAGCCGACGCACAAGCCAAAAAGCGATGGAGTCAGAACGCCTGAATGCGCTTACGTTGCTGGCGGCAGGCGTAGCGCACGAGATTGGTAATCCGCTCAATTCTTTGCACATCCATTTACAATTGATGGAGCGCAAAGCCCAACGATTGGACGACAATGCGAAAGCGGAACTTCAGCAATCAATCGATGTTGCTCGTTCCGAAGTCCGCCGTCTCGATTCCATTGTCACCCAATTTCTGCGTGCCATCCGGCCCTCGCAGCCGCGGCTCTATCCTGAGAATGTGAACGCGATCGTTGAGGAAGCGGTGCGTTTTTTCACGCCTGAAATTCAAGACCGCGACATGGTAGTCGAACAGGAATTGCGCGCTGATCTGCCCTTGCTTCAACTGGATCGTGGGCAAATGAAGCAGGCGTTTTATAACGTGATTAAAAACAGCCTCGAAGCCATGAAACGGCATGGCATTCTGCGCATTCGTACCGACTTCGACGATACGCATGTCATAGTCACTTTCGTCGATACTGGCGCCGGAATGTCACCGGAAAACCTGAGCCGTGCATTCGAGCCTTATTTCACAACCAAACCGTCCGGCAGCGGGCTTGGATTGTTAATCGTGCGTCGCATTGTGCGCGAACACGGCGGAGAACTCTCCATTGAAAGCACCCAGGGGAAAGGCCTCACGCTTACCATTCGATTGCCCTATGTGGAGAAACGAATTCGCATGTTGGAAGCCGGAGAAGGCAAAAGGCAACTTCAAGCGGCCAGCACGAATTGATTCTACCAATGCCGCTGTTAATCGCCGCCCAATGTTTTCTTGAGCCATTCTTCCAGCTGGCGAAATAGAAGTTGCAGGTAGGCTGCGGGCGATTCCTTGAAGAGCTCGATGATCCGCGGACTCAGGTCTTGTTGCGGATGATCAATCGTGCCGGATAGATGGACCGACGTCCAAAGATAACCGTTCCGGTGGCGGGTGAAAATTTGTTCCCGGTTTGGCAGCCAATCGAGATGTTGGCTGGCAATTCCAAGCTGAATTGCGCCCTTTAGTGCACGGCGATCAATCGAGATTGCTCCCTCGACTCGGAATTTCCCGTTCTCTTCAAGTGCGATGTCTTTGATTTCAATATTCGGATAACGCCACGTGAAATTGAGCGAGCAGTCAGTCAGCTCCAGATGCTCAAAGGACTTTTCGCGCGCGAGCTCCGCTACCTTTTCCAGAAAGGGAAGGTTATCCGCACGCGCGTCTTGTACCCGCAGTGAGCCTTCGCCGGATGAACTTTCCAGCTTGGGATCGATTCCCATGCAGTGAAAGCTGCCATACGCATTGCCGCTCAAATGCTTCTTCCACTTGTGCGGCAGCCAGTCACGTAACGGCACGCTGTCGAGGTTTGCGCTAAACTCGATTTTCCGGTCTTTTCCAATGCCGGCTGTTCCTTTACCGCGGATGCTTCCATTGTTTCCCTGGTCGCATGCCAGATCGATATCGTTAGCGGTCACCAGAGCCTTTGTGATGAGCACATTCGCTCGGCGCAGATAAAGATCTGGCAGCAGCGCCATCTTCAATTTGCCACCAGCTGCAGCGTAGTCGAAATCTCGGTCGTGAGGAGTGATGATCAGTTGGGTGCCGAAGAGACCTGCGCGTTCGCCGCGAAACTGCCACACTATATTGGCATGTTCGGAGTCAATCCGATCGATATACACACGGTTCGGTAAAAAAAACGAGAACCACGGCTTTTGCGCGACCGCTTCGGTATTCGCCTGGTAAATCTGAATTTCCACCTCGCCTGATTCGACGTGAATTTCGCTGAACCTCCATTGACGTATAAAGACGCCCCATGGATCAAACCTGGCAGTGATTCCGTGAGCGTTGATAAATTTCAGCGCCCGTTCGCCGTTGCTGGCCTCAAAACTTTCCGATTCTGCCGTCGACGCGCTTGTTCGCCGGATTGGTGAGTAATGCCCCCCGCGAAAATGCAAACCGGCCGCGGTTTCCTTTTCCATGGCGGCGCGAAACGCACCACCCTCAAGATAGTGAGTGGCCAAGGGACTGAAAAAAATGATCACCCCGGCCGCAGCAATGATAACGAAGAAAAGCGCAGTCGTTGCAGCGCAAATCAGCAGCTTTCTTCGCAGGATGGGGAAAATGACTAAATCAAAATGACGAATGTTGAATATCTAATGATCAGGGGGCAAAATCCGAATGACAAAAAGAACGCTCAGCATCGTTTCGTCATTCGTGGTTGGTCATTTCTCCATTCCCAGTTGCGCAAACAGAAATGCGTAAGTGTCGGCTAATTGTTTGATGCGCTCGTTCAGCGCGGTGCCGATGCCATGACCTGCACTGGAGCTCGTCCGCAATAGAATTGGATTCTGAGATCTGTTCGCTTCATCCAGGCGAGCAATCATTTTGCGCGAATGATACGGCGCAACTCGCCCATCGTTCGCGCCAGTCAGCATCAGAATGGACGGATATTTCGTTCCATCCACAACGTGGTGGTATGGCGAATATGCATACAGCGCCTTAAATTGCTCCGGGTCTTTTACGGTACCAAACTCCGTCACGTTGAACGCGCCATTTGGCGCCAGCTCCACGCGAAGCATATCGTAAATTCCTACCTGAGATACCACGGCCCGCATCAAATCGGGATGCTGGGTAATCATTGCGCCCATCAGCAGCCCCCCGTTGCTTCCGCCCTGCATGGCAAGTTTTTCCGGGCGCGTGTACTTTTCTTTGATCAAATATTCGGCCGCAGCAGCGAAATCGTCGAATACGTTTTGCTTCTTCGTCAGATTGCCGGCTCTGTGCCAATCTTCGCCGAACTCGCCGCCACCTCGAATATTTGCCACCACATACACGCCGCCGCGATCAAACCAAAGCCGCCGTGTAAATTCGAAATTTGGCGACATGCTGATGCCGTAGCCACCGTAGCCGTAAAGCAATGTCGGATTCTGTCCATCCCGTTTCATTCCTTTGCGGAAAACGATGTTGAGCGGGATTTTCGTGCCGTCCTTTGACGTCGCGAATTCGCGTATCACCTCGATATCGGCAAACGAAACGGGCGAGGTGGTTCGCAACGCAGTTTTCACAGCCTCGGTTTTTCCATTAGCACAATGGAACCAAGCTGCCGGTTCGGTATAACTCTGGTCGCGGAAGAGAAGAGAGCTGTCCTCGAGAGCGATCATCTCCTGCACCGCAGAGATTTTTGGAATGGGGATGATCGTTTCGCCTTTGCCGTCCAGACCGAAGCGGCGAATTTGAGAGGGACCACCAAGCAAATCGCCAACGAACAGCGCGTCAGCTGTTGGCACGATTTGCTGGATCACGGCCTCGCCGGTCGGAATGATTTCAACGGCTTTGCTTAACTCCGGTGTCTCAAGCGGCAGACGGAGAACCTTTCCGCGGGGTGCGGCCTTGCGTGAAAGAAGGTACAGCGCGTTATCGCGACCAAGACGGGCTGCTTTGATTTGATCGCTGAATTTTGTGATCTGCTTCCATCTGGCTGAGGCAGAGCCGTCTGGCCCGAGCAGGTAATGGGCGAAATCTCCGCCATCGCCATTGGCAACCGACGCAAGAATGTATCGGCCATGGCGCGAGCGTTCCAAAATGATCTCGGCGATCCGCGGAAAGTCTTTCCCGATGGAATAGGTGTCCTCGCCGTCAGGCGTGCCGAGCTTATGAAAATAGATCTGCTGATAAAAGTTTAGGTCGGCTTCGGGTCGCTCACCCGTCCGGGGAAAACGTGTGTAATAGATTCCAGTGCCGTCGGCATTCCAGGCTGCGCTGCCGCCCGCCGTCGGATATTGAACATGAGCGATAGTATCCGACAGCGCTTTGCCGGTGGCGGTCTGATAAAAATGGAGTGTGCCGTCTTCACTTCCACCCTTGGAAAGCGACACCGCGACATAATTGCCGTCCGAAGAAGGGACAAACCAATCGATTGCGGTTGCGCCTTTGGTATCCAGCACGTTTGGGTCGAGCACGACCTTCTCAGATGCGACGTCGTCAGCTGACGTGAGCGTGACCAGCAGCGGCTGTTGTTTTGGAGGCTGGAATTTCATCGCGAACAAAAACCCTGGCCGCGTGACAAGTGAAGAATAACTCGGCGACGTCTTCGCGTACCACCCCGTTAATTCGTTTTCGATTGCAGCGCGATCGGGTAATTGATCGAGATATTGCCTGGTCCGCTGATTCTGCGCGGCCGACCAGGTTTTCACGTCTGGTTCGTCGTCTTTTTCGAGCCATTCATACGGATCTTCTACAGTCAGTCCCTGATATTTAGTTGAGACAGGTTTCTTGGGAGTTTGAGCTGCCGATTGGGCAACCGGCAAACTGAGCGCGCTGAATCCACTAACTACGCCAATTACAAATAGGAAACGCTTGATTCTCATGCGCAATGAGGAAAGCCTGCCGTGCGCTCTGTGCAAATGTTTTCACACATTTTCAGCTGCAGCCAGCGACTCCGGGCTGGAACAAACATTATCCGACACCAGCGACCACCGATGAATGATTGTGGAGTTACAATCCGGCGCGCAAGGCGTATTTTGGATTCTTGACCTGCTTACGTACCGCTTCGAACAGCTTACTAATTCCCACTCGGCTTGCGCCGTTGGCGATGAAGGCCGGGATCATCCCGCCGGTGTCGGTATAGATGGAGTAAGTTGCACGCGTTTTGATTTCGCCGTTAGGTTCGAGCAGCCAACCACCATCGCAAATTTTTACTCGGATAACGCCTCTTTTTTCGGCCGGTCCCAGTTCATTAGCAGGCTCCCATCGACTGAGATACGTAACTCCGTCTGGAGTCGGCCACGACTTTTTCCATACACGCAGAGTGTAATCGCGGTCCTCGCAAATTTCACGTTTGATCAGCTGGCATTCTATCGTGTAAGGCATGAACGCCGGATAATTTTCGAAGTCCTCTATCACCGCGTGGACCGAGTACGTGGGGGCATCGATTGATCCGATTGCTCTGAACTCTTTGAGTCCTGAACCGGCGTGTGCGCGGCTGTAGATGGCAAGGTCTTTGCTTTCACTCGTTAGCTTCCAACCTTCGTTGGGATCTATGGAGTTGAAACGTTCAGCTCCGAACGTTCTCGGCATCACTCCAGTCAGGAGAAAGACCGGCATGAACCCTGCAAGCGTTCGCCACCGCATCCTGCGACAATACATCGTTTCCTCTACCTGACTATATTTCTTTGACTGTGGCTCATTTGCCCACAGGCGAAAAGGACGTTGACTTTAAATGACGAAACTCAAGACAACCCGCGTGACTTGTTAAAATAGTTAAAGACGTTACAGGGCTTACATATGGGAAAGCTGTCTGATGTAGCCTCACACCGGTGTACCTTTTAACCATCTAACCTTGCCACGGCAATGAACCTACAACCCACCGTCCTCATTGTTGATGACGAGAAGCACACTCGCGACGGGCTGCGAACTTTGCTCGAGAATGACTACGACGTTTATGTCGCGCCCGATATTACAGGCGCCATGAACGTGCTTGAGCGAGAGCAGATTGATGTGCTTCTAACGGATCTCCGTCTGGGTAGCGAAGATGGAATGACCTTGATTGATCGCGCGTTGAAAATGCCGCGCCCACCTACCTGTATCATGATGACGGCCTACGGATCGGTGGAGGTCGCTGTGGAAGCAATGAAACGCGGCGCGTACGATGTCGTTACCAAGCCGCTCAACCTTGTTAAAGTTGAATTGCTGATCGCGCGTGCCGTGCGAGGGCGCACGCTTGAGCAGGAGAATCGCGCGCTTCGCGAACAAATCGATGAGCGTTATGGGCTCGAGAACATCTGGGGAGACTCGGCGGCTTTACATGAAGTGCTCGACACGATTCGGCAGGTGGCGCCTTCATCCGCAAATGTGCTAATCGAAGGCGAAAGCGGAACAGGTAAGGAATTGGCTGCACATGCCATCCACAATTTGAGCCGGCGCAACAAAGCCAAATTTGTGGCGGTGCATTGCGCGGCGCTTTCTCCCCAACTTCTCGAGAGCGAATTATTCGGTCACGAGAAAGGCGCGTTCACGGGGGCGTACGAACGGCGCATCGGCCGCTTCGAGCAGGCGAACGGCGGCACGATTTTCCTCGATGAAATCGCGGAAATCGATACGAGCACGCAAGTCAAGTTGCTCCGTGTCATGAGCGAGGGACGCGCGTTTGAGCGTGTTGGCGGCAATCAAACATTGCATGCAGATGTACGGATCATCGCGGCTACGAACAAAAATCTCGAACAGATGGTGCGCGAGGGAAAATTCCGCGATGACCTTTATTTTCGCCTCAACGTGGTACGCATCACTATGCCGCCGCTACGCGAGCGAAAGGAAGATATCCCAATTTTAGTCCGGGGATTCTTGCGCCACTTCTGTGCGGCAGATAACAAGCCTCTTGTCGATCTGACTCCAGATGCGATGGACGCCCTTTTGACCTATGACTGGCCGGGCAATGTTCGTGAGCTGCGCACTGCAATCGAGCATGGAGTCGTCATGGCGACCGGACCAAAGATCACATTGCGCGATCTGCCGATGGCTGTGCGGCAGTCAGCAAGGGCAAAATTGCCGGGTGGCATTTCAGCTCAGGCTTTTGGTGAAAAAACGAGGCCGCTCGATCTTCACGAGACGGAAAAAAAATTGATTGCCCAGGCGCTTGCAGCCACGAATGGTAACGTGACCGCCGCCGCCAAAAAGCTGGGAATCAGCCGCCGCACGTTGCACAGAAAAATCAATGAAATGAACGCGGCGAGTGCGGAAGCGAACATCAAGGACCATCGAACATAGCATTTTCGGCGATCACGATGATCGCGCCTGCGCGGCAGTCATCGTTCTCCCGCGGTAATTGATAGCAGGTTATTTTGGCGCCAGAGAGGCGACGATTTTTTCGAAGCGCGGGTCGCCGCGCAAGGGATCCCAGAACGGCAAGAGTTTCAATTGACCATAACTGATGGGACTAGGCGGACGAATGGCTATTGGCAGCCGCTCACAGGCGAGATTTCTGTCGCCAATCCAACCGGCAATCATCGCCAGATATTCAATCATAAGAGGGCCGTTGATCGCATCTTTCTCAACGGGGAGAAGCTCGACGGCGCGCCGCGCTTCGCTCAAAGCATCTTCTTGTCTCCCGAGACCAGCGTCGATCAACCCCAAAACACACAGGGCCGGGCCGTAGTTTGGTTGGCGTTGCACGATTTTTTCCTGCTCTGCACGTGCCGCAGTAAAGGCAATGCGGGCTTTCTCATCGTCGTTGCTCATTCGAGAAATGATGGCTTCGATTAGAGGTCGATTTAGATGAACGGCATAATCGGTGAGGGGTGTTTCGCCAAACGCGTCCAAGGCCTTTCGGGCAGCGGGTATGTCGCGCTCGGCCAGGGCG
>QHOR01000346.1 GCA_003219395.1 Verrucomicrobiota bacterium
GCGGCGGGAAGAAGCTCAGCGCGAGCGCGAGCAGCAGCGGAACGCTGAGCTGGAACGCGAGCGCCGCGAACGCGAGCAAGCCGAGTTGTATGCAGAAGAGCAGCGAAAAGCAGCGCGCCGGTTGCGGCGTTTTAGCTTTGCGTTGGTCCTCATTTCGATTCTGGCTCTCGCGGCGGCCGGCACCGCCGTCGGCGGCTTCGCCTTCGCCAAGGCAAGCGAAAGGAAGGCTCAGGAAAGTGAAAGTAATGCGAAGGCGGACAAGGCGAAAGCCGAGGCTGCCCAACTCAAAGCCCAGGCTGCACAACTTAACGCCGAACTGCTGACCAAGGCCTTGCAGCAGAACGAAGCCTTGCTAACGAAGAAGAGCGACGAGCTGGCCGTCAGTGTGAAGATGGCGAACGACGCTGAGTCACGTGCTGAGCACGAGGCCGCGACCGCGCGCGCCCAAGAGCAGGACGCGCTCGATGCTAAAGCTGTCGCCGTGTCCGCGAAGGAGCTCGCCGAGGGCAATGCCCAGCGCGGCAAGCTTTCGCAGGACATACTCGAATCGCTGCAAAGGAAGAATTACGACTTAGCGCGCCACTCTTCAGGCGGGCTCATCACCTCGCTTAAAAATACGCTTAAAGATCCAAACCACGTGCTGTCAAAATCAGATGTGCAGCGCCTTACGGTTGAGCTTGGCTGGGCGCACGCGCATGAGGGCAGTGCCTGGCTGGGGGATCAGGATGTCCCCAATGCGACAACGTCCTACGAAGCTGCTCGCAGTATTCTGGAAAGAGTCTGGCCGAAGGAAGCGCGCGACCCTGAGGAGTCTCAACCAATACTCTACGAAACCTATGTCGGTCTGGGAAAAGCCTACCAGGTGCTGGGGCTCGCGACTTCGGCTGCGCCGCAGCAAGTGAGCCCGGCGCACTACTTCAAAGACGCCGAGACTCTGTTCACCGACTCTCTGAAATATCATCAGGCGCTCCTCGATAAGACGAACGCTGAATTGAAGGACGTTGAGGCGCGCGGCGTCATCGAAGGTCATTTCAACCTGGCCAGGCTCTATCGAGATATGGGTCAGAATGAAAAGGCGCAACAGGAGTTTCAGGCGGTAGAGCAATTCCCGCTGGTGCAGGCAGGCGAATTGGCCCAGGCTCGCCGAGAGCTGGCTGAGTTTTATCGAGACCAGAACAAGTACGGCGAAGCGGTGGCGGCTTACAAAAACCTAATTCTGCAGCAGGAAAAAATCGCCATTGAGGAGGCTGATTCGTTTAAATTATCGGCGCCCGCAGAAAAGATCGAAAATAACTTTGCCGCGTCAGGTCAGGACATCGCGAACAGCTACAACGAACTAGCGGATGCTTATCGCGGTTGGGCAGACGCCACGACAGACAGAGCGAAAGCCAAAGAGATGTCCGACAAAGCAGATGCAGCCTTTGGCTTATCGATCGCGCTTGAACGGTTTGCGGTCCGGCTGCGGAGATATTTGTCAGCGTCAGAATCAAAGGGTCCGACTGACCGTGATGACCTGGCGGATACTTTGGGTGACGCTTTTTTGAAGTTTGATAAGAGCCATCGAGCGGTCTTGTTCTACCAATACGCCCTGGACGTGCGCAAGAACGGTAGTGCTGACGATCAGCGACAGGTCGGGAAGAGCTACGACAAGCTGGGAAACTTGTATCGCAATCTGAAGGATTACGATAAGGCTGAACAGAATTATAAGGACCAGGTGGCTTTCTATCAGGAGAACACGCGCTCGGCAGAATACGCCAAGTCGGTACGAGACCTGGCGGCGCTTTACGGCGACGATCCCAAGGCGCCGCCCGAACTCGCCGTCACGAAGTATCGAGAGGCTTTGGCGATTTATCATTCGCTCAATGATTGGCCTGGCGAAGACGTGGTCTTGTACCGGCTCACGAAGTTATATGAGAAGCGGCAACAGCCGGACGCTCGCCTGCAGGCGCTTCAGGAGCGGGTGACGGCGCTCAAGTCATACTATGACCAACTGGCGGCCGGCACCTTCAAGAACCTCGATGACGGGCCAAAATTGATCTCTGAGTATCTGAACGCGATCAATGTTTTGGGTTACACGCTCGCGCAAGGCAATGACGTGGCGGGAGCAGAGGCCGCCTATCAGCGCGCGTGGGAGATGCGCAAGTACGTCTCGACCAACATCAAATTCGTGAAGGACACCAACACCAGAACGTTGTATGACGCGATGTTAGGCGAGTACCAGTCTGACCCGTCAGCAAAAGCCTGAGCTGGCGACGGCGGTCCGAGAGTTCCGCGATACCTTCAATCGCGCAGACGAGCGCAACAAGGTCGTGCAGGCTTTGGCTAAATGAGAGGCGCTCAGGGACGGAGCTGCAGAAACCCCGACCATCAGGGAGTGTGCAAGGATTTGACTCAGACTACCACCCTCCCTGAGGGTCGGGCTTCTGCACCTAATCGAAGTAGCGCTTGGGCGTTGAATACAGTTTAGGTGAAACTGTATTCATGCTTCAGACCGGGTACCAACTCGTTAACTCTCCCGACGAACTGCGCCGCGCAGTCGATGACCTCGCAACGCGGCCAGCCATCGGTTTAGACACCGAAACGACTAATCTCGATCCCTATCTCGCTCGTCTGCGGCTGATTCAACTCGCCTCGCCTGACGGCGTTTACCTGATCGATCTGAATCATTTTGCGAACGATGACCTGAAGCGTGGCGATGCGTTCGCGCCTTTGCGCCGGCTACTGACATCGCCGCGGCCAATCAAAATTGCGCACAACGCTAAGTTCGACGCGAAGTTCATCAAGCACAACCTTGGCGTCGATATCGTCGGTTTGTTCGACACCCTACTCGCGAGCCAGCTGGTCTCGGCGGGTGACATCGAAGAGCGTCACGGGCTGGAAGCGATCGCCGGACGGTACCTGAACGAAGCAGTTGATAAAAGCGAGCGCCTGAGCAACTGGGAATTTGAATTGTCCGAAGCCCAGTTGGAATACGCGGCGCGGGACGCGGCCGTCCTGATTCCGCTGCGAGACAGGCTGATCGACCGCATTAAGTCGTTGGGTCTGATTCAAGCCGCGCAGTTGGAATTCGAATGTGTGATGCCGGTCGTCGATCTGGAACTGGCCGGTTTCTTCATGGACAAGACGCGCTGGCTGGAACAACTCAGCGTCGTGGAAGAGAAACGCGCCGAAGTCGCCAACGAGTTGCAGGAGATGCTGGGTGAAGGCGTGGCCCAAGCTTCTTTGTTCGGGCCGCCGCGAGCAAACATCAACCTTGATTCACAGCAGCAGGTGACGGAAGCGATGAACCGGCTGGGTATTCCGCTGCCTGATTCGACGCGCAACTGGAAGTTGCAACCACTGGCGGCCGAGTATCCGGTGGTCGCGAAACTACTCGAGTACCGCACGATGCAGAAAGCTTTGACCAGCTATGGCGAGAACATGATCGAGTTCATCAATCCGAGGACCGGCCGGCTGCATGCGGACTTTCGGCAGATCGGAGCACCGACCGGCCGGTTCGCCTGCACGAATCCAAACATCCAGCAGGTGCCGCATGCCGTCGAATACCGCCGTTGCTTCATGGGCCATCCCACAGGAAGAACTCTGGTGATTGCCGATTACTCGCAGATCGAATTACGCATCCTGGCAGAGTTTTCGGGTGACCAGGCCTTCATGGATGCGTTTCGCTCCGGTGCGGATCTTCATCGCGTGACTGCGGCTCAGGTGTTTAATGTGGCGAGCGATCAAGTAACCAGGGATCAGCGTGATTTCGCCAAGCGGCTCAACTTTGGGGTCGTTTACGGCATCGGCGCGCAGCGCTTTTCGATGATGACCGGACTCGGAGTCACGGAAGCTGAGAATGTGCTGCGTCGATACTTTGCGACCTATCGAGGGCTCGACGCTTACCTTCGCGAATCAGCCAACAGGGCGGTGAATGACAAAGAGGCCCGCACCGGCTCCGGCCGGTTGGTCAGATTTAATTATGACCCGGCGGATCGGCAGCAGGTTTCCATGACCCAGCGCAACGGCAAGAACGCTCCGATTCAGGGAACCAGCGCAGATATTCTCAAGCGCTCGCTGCGTCTTTTGAGTGATGAATTGCGCGACACCTCGGCCAGCATCGTGAACATCATTCACGATGAAATCGTGGTTGAAGTTGATGCGGACGAGGCGCCGGCTGTCGCACAAACGGTCGAGCGGGTCATGTGTGCCGCGGGCGAAGAATACCTGACCACGG
>QHOR01000022.1 GCA_003219395.1 Verrucomicrobiota bacterium
CGGGCTTAATGTATCTGGTGCTGAAAATTGTGTCCCGGAACCGGACCGGACAATTTCCGTAGAAGTGGTTTCGTTACCGTTTATCTGAGTAAGCTTGTTTGAGCGGACGTTCTCCATGAGCTACTAGTTAGACCCGCGGCGCGAGGACAACAGCTGGCATCCGTCATGTGCAAGGTGATTGCCCTTGCCCATGCAACCCTTTTCGATTTCCTGATTAGCATGGAAACTCAATTAACTTGGTACGGACACGCCGCTTTCAAAATCGAAACGGCTAGCGGCAAGATTCTGCTAATCGATCCCTGGCTCACGAATCCGTCGTTCCCAGGCGGCAAGGACGCGCTCACCAGTCTCGATCGGGTTGATCTTATTTTGCTGACGCATGGCCATTCCGATCACGTCGGCAATGCAGTGGAGATCGGTAAGCGCACGGGCGCGGCTCTGGTTACGAATTTCGATCTCAATGCGGTGATGATTTCAGTGCTCGGTTATCCCGAAACGCAGACTTCTAACGAGACGACTGGACATCTCGGCGGCGAGTTATCACTGCTTGACGGCGAAGTAAGAGTCCAATTCGTTCCAGCGTGGCACGGTTCGTCAGTTCAAAGAGATGGAGACGGCAGCCCAGTTTACGCGGGAAATCCAACGGGATTGATCCTTACGCTACGCGATGGTCCTACAATTTATCACACGGGCGATACAGATTTGTTCTCCGATATGGCGCTGGTGAAGCGGTTTCACAAGATCGACGTCATGCTGGTTTGCATTGGCGATCATTTTACAATGGGACCAGCTCGGGCGGCAGAAGCGGTAAATCTGGTGGCTCCGAACAGGGTCGTTCCGATGCATTATGGAACGTTTCCGGTACTGACAGGTACGCCCGAAATGTTCGAACACGAACTCCAGAAGCGCAAAATAAAATCCGAGCTGCGGATTATGAAAATTGGAGAAGCGGTTACGCTCCGTCCGTCATGATTTTGGGCGAAGCGTTCCGACTGCGCATACAGCCATCACGAGTAAGGAAGTCGAATAAATGGGAGCAATGCCACTTAGGGAAAATGGGACGAGCTTGGCAGAACGACTTACACCGCTCGTCCCTCAGGCTCTCACGCATGCCACAGCAACATTCGTCGACTCGTTAAAGATAAGCTCGACCTCGGAGAAGGTTCGGCGCGGTCGGCGAGTAATGATCAAGCGCCGCAACATCTACAGCGAGCAATTGGCCGATCTGGCCAACTTGTATTTTCGCGTGTCGGGCATACCAATCCGCTTCTGGAGCAAGGCCGAACAGTGGCGGCATTGGGAAGTAAAAAGTTTTCGAATGCTCAATGGCGACCGGTTTCGCGCCTTTGCTTCCGGCGCCAAGACAGTCTGCACCGATAAATTACCGGGCCGAAATCTGTGGGAACATCTCACCGAAGGCACGCTCACGCGGCAAATGCTCGAGGCGGCTGGAAGAGAGCTTCGACGCGCACATCAATTCTGGAGCGACGAATTTCACGGTCCGTGGTCACACGGCGATTCGACAGCGACAAATGTGATTTACAATCAAAAGACCGGACGAGCGCGGCTGATCGACTTCGAACTCGTCCACGCCAGATCGCTCCCGGCGAAATCGCGGCACGCGGACGATTTGCTCGTCTTTCTGCTGGATATCCTGGCAATGGCCTCCAGCAGGCAATGGCTGCCTTTTGCACTCTGCTTTCTTAACGCCTATGCGGACCCAACCGTACTGACAGAATTAACAAATCACCTCGCGCTGCCGAGCGGAATTGGCTGGATTTGGTGGGGCGTGCGCACAAGCTTTACCAACCCCGCGAAGGTGAAGCAGCGGCTTGAACGAATCAGAGACGTCACCGCCAATCTGGAACATTACCGGGCGTTTGCTGCCAAACGCGCGCGCCAGAGGCGGCGAGCTTCTATCAATTGCCAGGAAATCAGTCCCGGTATTCCGAGAATCAGTTCACGCACGCGCGCAATCAAGGAGAGGGCGAATGCCGCATCGCCAGGAATGCCGAGCAGACTGCCCACGACAACATAGCCGCCCTCTTGCACACCCAATGCCCCTGGGACGGGGAACACGGCCGAGCGAATCGTCAGAACCATGCTCTGAAGAATTACCGCATTGACTAGCGTTGCGTGCAAACCAAGCGCCCAAAGCGCGACCCAGATTTCGCCCGATCCGAGAACCAAAGAGGCAGCTGTCCACACACAGCAGCCGATCACCCCCCGGCGCCTGGCGTAGAGCGCTCGAATCGCTTCATCCAGCGTCTGGCCGCCGTGCACAAGTGAATGCCAGTCTGGTGAATTCGCCAGCCGCGAAATGATGACGGCAATAAAACGAAACATCCCAAGCCGCTGAACGACGTAGAATCCGATAATGGCAGCGATTCCGATTACCGCTCCGATCAAAGTCGGTCGCACAAACCCCTGGTGTCCGGTGACAGTAACAATCAATGCCAGACCGGATAATGTGAAGGCAATCTGCACAAAAACTCCGAGGGTAATGTCCACAAGCACACTCGCTGCGGCCACGGGCACAGACGCGCCCCGAAGCGCCGCCAGCCGCGCCCGCACGACGTCGCCGCCAACCGCGGCGGAAGGTACCAGCGTGCTTACTGATTCGCCGATCCAGCGCATCCAGAACAGCTGCCACAGCGATGGACGATCAGATCTCGGAAAGAGCGCCCACCAGGCGATAGCATCCAGCAATACTGGCACTGCAAAGTGATAGATCACCACCGCCCCAATCGCCCATCCCGCTGATGTGAAAGCCGCACCAACCTGCGAAGCGCCCTGGCGAATAAGCAGCAATGTGAAAAGACCGGCCCCTGCCAGCCCTAATACCCACATCGTGATCCGGATTTTCCCAGAGGCTTTCATTGCACTTCAGACTTCTTCGGACGTGGGCAACAAAATGCGCCCATCCGAAAATGAAAAGCAACGTTGGATTGCACCCCGAAATGTGGTGCGAGGAGTCCCCTGAGACGCTACCTGCAGACGCAGGCTCTACTGACCCGGCGGAATTCGAACCGGTAGCGTCCCTGCCTCCACTGGCACAAGGAGAGCTTCGCTGCCGTCGGGAAGCAGGATCACTGACTGCGATGTCGCCGAGCGTTGTCGCATTGGCTTGCCGGCGACCAAACATAGCGCGAGCCAGATAATTCCGAACAAGACAGCCGCGAGCACATCAGTCAGAAAATGCGCGCCTAATGCAATACGGCTGAACCCTACCAGAGCGACTAGCGATATGGCGCTGCAAATCGACAGCAGACGCCAGTTTCGCGCTTTAAGAGCCGGCAGAACAAGAAGCAGCAGTTGCCCGTAAAGAAGAGTGGCTCCAATCGTGTGCCCGCTGGCAAAGCTATAGCCAGACCAATCGACAAAGGGTCCATCGATAAATGGTCGCTGCCTGTGAACAAGAACCTTCACCCACTCATTGAGCATCATTCCTCCGGGAACAGCGACTAGCAGGGTCACCAGGGAAGGCCACCACTTTTTCCAGACAAAGTACAGCGTCACGAAAAACAATACGGCACCGATCCACTCGCCTGAGCCGAACTCTGTAAACGCTCGCAGCACGCTAACAAATGTCGGGGTCAAATGCGCGTGAAACCAGCCCGCGAGTGCGTGATCGGGTCCGGCGAAAGGATTCGCAACGGCCAGGGCCGTTGAGTTCTGGAGGAGAGTAAGGGGGGCTGTCACAAAAAGGCTGGGAAATCTAGTTCCGATTTAACACCTGTCAAACGGAAAAACTTTCCGGTTACAAATGATGGCGTCAAATCGCACGTTGGCGTTGCCCGATCCTCGCGCCAGTGTGAATCGAGAAGGCGCTCGGCTTGTTCATGTGCACCGCAGCGACTCTCGACCTTCTCGAATTATTGCTTGCAAGAATATTTCCGACCGGATACATCGGGACTAGCGGGTTCATCCGATATGTAACCGAGTCGCCTTGGCCTATGAAAAACATACGACTGCTCTTTATCAGCCTGTTACTCGTGACGGTCACCCCGGCGATTGCGGGAACCGCGACGTACGAGGCTCAGCCTTCTCCCACGCCGGCGGACGAAAACTCACACGATCTTTTCTCGTACGAAACAACATATACGTTCAGCAGCGATTTCAAGGAGTCGAAGCTCGGTAACGGCGATTCCTTATATGACGATTTCAGCTATGACCATCGCTTTTTGATTACCGGAAAATGGTATCTTCGCCTCGGCGTTGAATACGAACGCTACGATTTCAATGGCACGGACAATGGTTTGCCGGATCATGTGCAGGCAGCCTATGCTCACATCGCCTACGAATACGTGGTGAAAGATTTTCCGGGCGTAGGAATTGAATTTGATCCTGGAGTTTATTTTCAGGACCACGTTAGCGGCGATACCTTCGACATTCCGATAAAAGCGTTCGTCAGTTTTCCGCTCAAAAAGGATAAAATCTTCGCAGTGGTTGGCTTGGGGTGGTCGTTATTCCAAGACCCGCCGGTTGCGCCCGGCGGAGGAATCATCTGGGTGTTCAGCGATAAACTGCGACTGCAGGCAGTCTTTCCCAAACCGGCGTTGATCTACGAACCGAATGACGATTGGCAGTTCAAGCTTCTCGGCGAGCTCAATTATCTGGGTGTTCGGACCGACGATGTCGTGTCGCACACCGAACACAAGCTGGATCTGCACGACGCAGTGCTTCAATACAGCGAGTACCGTGCCGGGGTGCAGGTAGGATATTCCGGCATAAAACACCTCAAGTTGAGCGTCGGTGCGGGCTGCACGGTGGAACGCGATTTCGACTTCTTTCGCGCGCATCAAGCCAAGCAGACCGATCCGGCGCCGTATGTGAGGATTGCAGCCGAGTTGAAATTCTAAGGGAAGATCTCGTTCAGTTTCCTCGCGACTGCTTGACTGCCGCGAACCTTCAGTCGGCCAGTCATAAACGCCCACGTGCCCTTAAGTTTCCCATTCGACATCGCGACCCAATCGTTGTCGCTGGTGATGAACGTGACACTTGGGTTATCGATTTTTCCCTTTCCCATCTTGTAGGTCCCGTCGTTCACGTCGATCCACCATTCTCCACCATTGGGGCCGCTGAGCTCCCACTGGTAGCGCGCATGCACTCCCTTCGCCTTTTGCGCTTGGAAGCTTTCGCGCATCGAGTCGAACACCTGCTGCGGTGTCGAAGACTCGTTTGAGGCCGCGCTTGCCGTACCCAAACCGATTACCGCGATTATCGTTGCAATCGGCAGGGTCAAATACCAATTGTTTGCCTTCATCGTCCTTCAAATCAAGATCGTTAACGCCACTGAAAGTGGCTGTCCGACGACGTTACTGCTCGATTCGTTTTAGAAGAAAGGCCGCGCCAATAAACGTGGCCAGCGCGCCCGCCAAAAGCACAATCAGATCGACAACATAAAACGAGACGCCGGCGTGGTACATGTTTACCAGCCGAAATGCCCTACAAAAGTGGGTCAGCGGGAAAAGTTCCGAGATGTACTGAATTGCCTTTGGCAGTTGCTCGAGCGGTGCAAACGCGCCTGAGAGAACAAAAACCGGTAACAGAAAAAAAACGGAAAATTGGATCGCTTGCGTTTGGGTGCGCGAGAACGTCGAAATTAATAAGCCCAATCCGAGTGAGCAGAGGAGGAACAGCAGACAGATCAGGGCCAGCGCCAGAGGCTGGTAAAATGCCACGCCAAAATGCCACCAACTAAGCGCCACAATCATCATTACTAAACAAATGGAGACAACCAGATACGGCAGCATTTTCCCGATCACGATTTCACCGCGCTGCAGCGAGGTCACCAGCAATTGATAGAGGGTGCCCGATTCGCGTTCGCGCGCGATGGTGCAGGCCATGAGAGTGACAGTCAGTAACTGCAAAATCAATCCGATCACGCCTGGCACCACATAATCGATGAAGCGCGATTTCGGATTGTACAAGTTGTTCGACTCCGCACTCCATGCGGTCATTAGCGAGACGAATTGTTTACGGATGTCGATTGGCAATTTCTTGCCTAACTCGATCACCTCCTCCGGGAGTGACTCCACGAGTAGGTCGCGCTGTTTGGCCTGAAATGTACCTAGATTTTTTTGCACAGCCCCTACCACTGCACTTGCAGTGTTCGTGTCGCTGTCGTCGAGGTAAAGAGGTAGCGGCTTCGGATCGCCCTTGTTGAGGCTATCAGTCCAACCAACCGGGATAACCAGACTTGCCTTCACGCCATTTCCAATCAGGTCCGACTCCCCCTGAAAGTCGCGCGCTGGCATTCTCCAACGAAATGTTTTGTCCTTTGAGATGATCTCAATAAAACGGGCGGTGAGCGGCGTTTGATCGCGATCGATTAGCAGCGCCGGAACATCGGTTAGTTCAGTATTCTCAAAGGCATGCCCAAACATTAGCGTAAAGAGCGGCGGAAGAATGATCAACAAAAGCAAGACACGTCGATCGCGATAGATGTGCAGGAATTCTTTATAAGCGACACTCGCAATTGCCCTCAATGATGGCCACTTCATGATGCCGATTCTTTCAAGACGCCATCATAGCCCTGCGAATATGCGGTGAAAACATCCTCCATGTCGGGTTCCACCCAGCGTTCGCCTAACAAACGAAGATCTTTAAAAGGCCAATCCTCACGCCACCTCGCCATCAATTTCTCCGGTTCCTGTGCGTAGAGGCGCAGGCTACCGCTGCGCAAGGAAACGCCCAGCAGCTCGGGCCGATTCCGTAATCGCACCAGTGCAGGCATGAGTGGTTCAACATCGATTTCGAGCAGGCGCACGCGAAAGCTCGATTTCAAGGCGCGTGGCGAAGCTTTCGCCAGCAGCCGCCCACTATCGATAAAGCCCACTTCGGTGCAACGCTCCACCTCGTCCATGTAATGCGTGGTAACGAAAATCGTTTTTCCCTCGTTACTCAGGTCATAGAGTAAGTTCCAGATTTGCTGCCGGTGAACGGGATCAAGACCTGCTGTGGGTTCGTCAAAAAAAAGAAGCGGCGGATCGTGCACCAGCGCGCAACCGATCGCCAGTAATTGCCGCATGCCGCCAGATAGACTTCCTGCGGCAGCATTCACTTTTTCTTGCAAGTCGCTCAGCCGGAGCAAGCCGTTGATTCGCCGCTCCAGTTCCGCACCCGGAACTCCATAGGCGCCGCCGAAAAATCGGAAGTTCTCCAGCACGGTGAGATCACGGTACAGGCTAAAACGTTGCGGAACGTAGCCGAACTTCGTCCTAACGTGTTGTCGATCTTTCCAAACATCCGTGCCTGCGATCGTTGCATTGCCCCCGGTCGGATGAGTCAGGCCGCACAACATTCGAATGGTGGTCGTTTTTCCCGCGCCATTTGCCCCGAGAAAACCAAAGATTGTGCCCGATTCGATTTGAAAGGAAAGATGGCGCACGGCATGGACGTTACCGAAACTTTTGCTCAGATGAACGATCCAAAAGATTTGCAACCATCTGGCATTTGCTGTCACATCTGTTCGTCATGAAAACTAAGATGCTGAATCTGCGATCGCCACTCCTTGTAAGGGCGGGCGCTCTCTTAATCGTGCTATCTGTGTTGCGCCTGGAACTGGCCACAGCACGCGCTGACGCCGTGTCAGAGCTCGCCTCGTTTTCGATTTTTGACAAGGTTGATCTTGCACAGCTTGCAAAAAGCGATGTGAAGACGGCGCACGGACCGCCCATGAGTAATCCGCGGTTCCTCGCGGTGCAAAGTTGCTATGTAGCGGCCGGAGCGCCCGCTCAGCAGATCGAGGCGCTGCGCCGATGGGACGCAACAAAGCATCGCGAATTGAAGGTTTTTCTGCACTCCGATCTACCTTCGAACCCTGGCCCGGCTAATTTTGAAAAGCTAAGAAACGCTCCCGGCAATGCGTCCGTGCGTTCGTTCGTCATAGCGACTCAAAAGCTCAGTTCCAATCTCCAGATTAGCAAGGACGAGGCGAAGAAATTTTCTGCAGGAACTGCAGGCGGCGGCGGATCGATACCTGCACCGGTGGCAACATTCTGGGCAGATGTGTTGAGTGCGCGGACGAAAAGTTTCGTGTCCGGCGGAGTGTCTGCACAACCTCCGTACGATCACGCCGGCCCGTCTGTTCGGCCAGGCGACGAACTAAACGGGTTGTTGCGCGAGCAAGGAAAAATTCGTAACCAGTTTTCAACCTTACTTGGAGCCACAGGTATTGGGCGCGGCGCAGGTTCGCTGAAGCCGGAATTGTATTGGGAACTTCTCGATGTGGATGATCAAGGCGTAGTAACTCTGGGCGCATCTTATAGCCGCGGCAGTGGCGGCGGAAGTTATCAAGCAGCGGATGTTCTGTATTATGCCAGCGGTGGTTATTACGTTGGTCTAACCTTGTATCAGATGTGGCCGGTTACCGTGGAAGGCAAACCTTCAACCCTGGTTTGGCGCGGCGACATGATCTCTGCCGCGTCGCTGGGCTCGCTACACGGCGTGGAGCGTCTCGGATCGGAGTCCGTGATGATGAAAAACATCACCAAAGCCGTCACGCTCTTTCGGCGTGATACGGGCGGAGGGCGTTGAGCGGTGAAACGCTTGAGGTATCGAGTCTTCGCTGCCGCTTGGGCAGTGTGGTCGTTGCTGTTAGCAACACGAATTTTCGCTGAGGAAAACGCGGGCAACTGGTTCGAACCGCTAACTCACGTGCCCGTGGAATATACCGTAGAAGACACGTATGTCGGTGATGGTGATGTCGAACGTGGACCGCACAAGAGTGTGCGGAATTTCGATGAAAACGATTCAATCGTGCACCTGATATTCACTCCGCGAATTAAAGCTGGCGTCTTGCGGATTGGCGCGCAGTGGGAACGATTCTCATTCGACCTTCCCGATCATGCGCCACTCCCGGACACATTGCAGTCAGTGAGCCTGGTTATGGGACTCGACATGCAGCTTTCTGATTCGATCATCGTGAGGGCCGAAGGGCAGCCTGGTGTGTACGATACCGAATTCGATAATTTGGGATGGGACAGTTTCAATTTCCCGTTCTTCGTAGGCGGGACTTACATTTATATTCCTAATCTGCAGCTCGTGCTCGGTGTCAGCGTCGATATCGAACGCAAATACCCGGTGCTCCCGGCCGCTGGAATTCGCTGGAAAATAGGCCCGCAATGGCTCCTCGATGCCGTGCTGCCAACTCCCCGTCTCGAGTACGAAATGAGCAAGGACGTGTCGCTGTATGTCGGGGCAAATCTGAAGCAAATCAGTTACCGTGTTCCTGATGATTTCGGGGATACTCACGGAATGCCGCGGCTCAATCACACGATCGTGACCTACAGCGAAGTGCGAACCGGCGCCGGATTGGATTGGAGAATTACGCCGGTTATCACAGCCACAGGCGAAGTCGGCTATCAACCGTACCGGAATTTCGATTTCTATCGCGCCGACGTGCGCTATCATCAGGACGGCGGCGCCCCGTACGGAATGATTTCGCTGCACGGCGCGTTTTAGCTCACTTGCCGCAGTTGTGTCACGGATGCCATACGGCCCGCAGACACGCTCACACTCAGCGAGCGGAGATTCGTATCCAACGCGCCGATCTTGCGAGTCTCCGGCCATCGCCATGCTACGCCTAACACCACCAGGATTGTTCCAATGCCTCCGGCAACGACGGAAATTACCGGACCAAACAATGCGGCCGTTAATCCTGATTCCAGCGCACCGAATTCGTTTGATGTGCCGATGAAAATATTATTCACCGACGAAACGCGTCCGCGCATTTCGTCCGGCGTGACCAGATGCACGATGGAACCACGAATGATGACGCTGACGCTGTCGAACGCCCCAAGTAGAAATAATAAGCCCAGCGATAACCAAAAGACTTTAGATAAGCCAAACAGGACCGTTGCGATTCCAAACCCGGTGACGCACCAGAGCAAGGTTTGGCCCGTCTGCTTCATTGGCGGCAAATGCGCTACCACCAACGCCATCGCAAAAGCACCAACGGCCGGGGCTGCACGCATCCAACCGAGACCAACCGGTCCACAGTGCAGAATCTGATCGGCGAAAATCGGCATCAGCGCGGTCGCGCCTCCCAGCAGCACCGCGAACAAGTCCAGGGTGATCGTTGCCAGGATCACTTTTCTTCGAAATACAAATCGAAGTCCGGCCATGAGGCTTTGCCACGTACTCGACTCGCTGCGGTCTCGTCTCTGAGTGCTGCGGTGGATCCCGAGAACCAAGACAAAGAAGCAAAGTGCGCACAGCGCATCCAGGAGGTACACAAACGGAAACCCTACGTAAGCAATCAGCAATCCACTAAGAGCAGGCCCGACAACGGAGCCAATTTGAAAAACGCTGTTGTTCCAGGTGACCGCATTTGCAAAGGCATCACGAGGAATCAGCGTAGGAAAAAATGAACTGCGTGCCGCCCAGCTGAATGTGCGCGCCACAGCGCCAAGAAAAAGAAGAAGGTAAATCAACGGAATCGATGCGTCGTCGAAATGAAAAATTGGATGATGCCGTTCAAAAACTCCCGCTATAGCCGCCAGGACACGATTACTTGCACGCAACGGCGCGATCGCCGGAATGGTGAGATGCCTCCAGGAAACCAACGCCAAGGCTAGCGACGTGAGCACGCTGAAAATTTGCGAAACCAGAATAATGCGTTTTCGACTGAACCGGTCCGCCAAATGCCCGGCCGGCAGCGACACTGTCACCACGGGCACGGCAATAACCAGACCAACCAACCCAAGCGCTGTGGCGGAATGAGTACGCGCGTACACTTCCCATTCCACGGCCACGGCCAGCATCAGACGGCCGGTCATCGAAAGTAGATTCCCGGCGGTGAACAAGCTGAAATCTCTGAAGCGAAACGCCGCATAAGGATCATGCGCTCGTCGCTGCAAATTGACTGACGCGGAAACAGCGGGGCGCTCGCCCTCAGGGGGTTGGTAGGAACTTGGATCGACTCGTTGCGGCATGGTCGAGCGCGTTCAGTCGAACACGCGCACGGGATTGTAGATTGAGGAACGAGCACCGCAACCTACGGCATTGTGCATTCTATTCGCCTGCTTAAAAAGCTCCGACACGGGCTTACTTAGCCCCGGGTGGCCGCCCGTATTGCGGCCCCAAACAATTTGCACAAATCCTGCCGATTTTTCTTCCATTCCCTAAAACCAATACGGTAGAGTCGGCGGCTTCAAGGAAAAATGGATAACATCATCGAGGCGAGAGAACTGCAGATTGAGCGTAAGCATTTTTACGTGGAGCTCCGGCAAAACGAGCGCGGTAGATTCTTGCGCATCACTGAAGAAGCTCATGGCCGCCGCAACAGCATTATCGTGCCGAGTACCGGGGTCGATGACTTTACGGCGACGATTGCTGAAGTTTTGACGAACAACGAAGGCGCGCCAGCTTGAACCCCCAGGTTAGGTGGTTTTGGGTTTCTATCGCGGCAGCTGGCGTCGGCTGCAATTGTTGTGAACTGTAAATA
>QHOR01000023.1:0-251 GCA_003219395.1 Verrucomicrobiota bacterium
CGCGCCATGGAGCGGCACAAAAACATTCTCTTTGAGGGAGCACAGGGAACGTTCCTCGATATCGACCACGGCACATACCCATACGTGACTTCTTCGAATACCACCGCGGGAGGCGCATGCACCGGGACTGGTGTTCCACCAAATCGTATCGACCGGGTAGTAGGAGTGATGAAGGCGTACACCACTCGCGTAGGTGAGGGAGCGTTGCCGACTGAAGATATGCAGTTGACGCGGATGCTTCACGGATTGGG
>QHOR01000023.1:329-6847 GCA_003219395.1 Verrucomicrobiota bacterium
CGAATGATCAATGGAATCGACGAACTGGCTATCACCAACCTGGATGGACTGGATCATGTGGATCCGATCCGGGTTTGCGTAGCCTATCGTTTGAATGGGAAACGCCTGGATGTTCCGCCGTGCGACGCAAGCCAGCTGGCTAATTGCGAACCAATTTATGAAAAGATGCGAGGCTGGAACAGGTCTACGCAATCTGCACAAGCTTCTTCTCAACTTCCTCCTGCAGCGAGAAAGTACATCAGGTACATTTCCGAATTAACCGGAGCAAAATTGTCCATGATTAGCGTCGGGCCGGCGCGCGGTGAGACAATCGTTTTGTAGTCATGCCATCGAACGTGAAGAGCGTTCCTCGTCACATTGCAATCATCATGGATGGTAACGGCCGATGGGCAAAGGCCCGCGGTTTTCCACGCATCAAAGGACATGAAGCAGGCGCGCAAGCTGTTCGCGAGTGTGTAGAAGGCTGTGGCGAGCTAAAAGTGGAGTATCTCACGCTTTATGCTTTCTCCGCTGAGAATTGGCAGCGCCCCAAGAGTGAAGTACTCGCGCTAATGCGTTTGCTCGACAAATTCTTAAAAGAAAAGACGCCGGAATTAATCGAGAAGAACGTACGTCTTCAGGCCATCGGGCGATTGACTGACTTGCCTCAGAGTTCGCAGGAACAACTTCATAGAACTATCGAGCAAACTGCCGGCAACACCGGATTGACTCTTATCCTTGCTCTTAGTTACGGCGGCCGCCTTGAAATTATTGATGGGATCAAAAGTTTGCTTCGTGCAGTCGAGCTCGGCCACATCGACAAAGCGATGATCGACGTGGAGATGTTCAGTAAACATCTTTACACGCGGTACTATCCAGATCCGGATCTTCTTATTCGCACTTCGGGCGAAATGCGTCTGTCCAACTTCCTTCTTTGGCAAACGTCCTATACTGAGATGTACATCACGCCTAAATTGTGGCCCGACTTCACAAAGAAAGACCTCGCTGCTGCTGTGGAAGAATTTGGGCAACGTCAGCGCCGCTACGGCGTGGTGGTGTAGCAGTGCCGAAAGGTATCTGCTAAAGCGGAACGTTATGAGATTTGAGAATCACGTTGCAATCGTAACCGGAGCAGGGCGGGGGATCGGCCAAGCCATCGCCTTGCGACTGGTTAACGAGGGGGCGCGTATAGCCTGTGTGAGCCGCACAGACGCAAACGCAAAGAACGTTGCCGACCAGATCAATGCAATTCGTGCCAGTGCAGCGAAAGCTTACGCGGTTGATGTTGCAGACCATGCCGCCGTGCAAAAAGTCGGCTCGGAGATTCTCAAGGATTTTAGCAGGGTCGATATTCTGGTTAATAACGCTGGGGTGACTCGTGACGGCCTCGCCATGCGAATGTCTCTCGAAGATTGGGATTCGGTCGTTAACACCAATTTACGCGGCGCATTCAGTTTTGTGCAGGCAATCATTCGCACGATGATCAAACAGCGGGGCGGTCGCATCATCAACATCAGTTCGGTCATCGGGCTGATGGGCAATGCGGGACAGACCAATTACGCAGCCAGTAAAGCCGGCTTGATCGGCTTTACCAAGTCACTCGCCCGGGAACTGGCAAGCCGTAACATCACCGTCAACGCGGTCGCGCCCGGGTTCATCACGACAGACATGACTGCGGGTCTTTCCGACGAGGTGAAGAATTCCATTCAATCAAAAATTCCTCTCGGCAAAACGGGTACGGTCGAGGACATCGCCAACGCCGTGGCTTTTCTCGCGTCGGCTGAAGCTGGTTATATCACCGGTCAGGTCTTGTGCGTCGATGGCGGAATCGTGATGTGAGCGTAGCCGTCACCGACCTCATTTCGGCATCTGCGCCAAAACGAATGTTCTGTGGGCAGCGTTCTCACAACCTGCAGCAAAGTTTAAAGAAAAGTCCGCGATCGCACGACGCGCTGGCCAACGCGCGCAACGCCTGCGCTACACGGGACGTTTCACGTCACGTTGCACAATAGTGACACGGCCCTCGGCAATAATAGCCTCATCTGTCGAGACGCGGCATTCGTAGACCGTATTTGCACCGTCCCCGAACAGTCGGTTGGCACAGACCTGCAGCGGCGATGTGATGTCATCGAGACGCACCAAATGCAAACGCGCATCGCGTAGTGCAGCGAGATACCCGGGCGGCGCGGCTGTGCCGATCGATCGTGCGCACAATCCACCGTGGACTGCTGCCGCTTGCGCGCCGTACTCGAAAGCGTGGAGTGCCGATAAATGTCCATCGCGACGTAACGGGTTAGCAGGATCACAGTGCGTGTTCGTGACGCATGTAATTGACCGGTCATCCCACTGAATTACCTCGTCCAACAAGCACATCAGGCCAGAGTGGGGAATCAACATGCGAATTTCTCCTTTCTTAATCGGCAAATCGTTAGTCATGAGATAGACCTAAGTGATTTTGGAGATGTTACGGTAAGATCGGAGCCATGCATTTTGCCTTGCCAAACCAGCAATGGATTAGCGCGGGGGAGCCTGGTTCCAGAACGGATAGAAGTTGAACCAATTGTAAGGCGCAATGCGTGCGTAATGCTCCAGGCGGTCGACGTAGCGTTGCATCCACAACTGGATTTCCTCAGCCCGACGGTCGCGAGCCAATGTGATCTCGTCGGCAAAATGTTCGAAGTAAATGTCGTAACGGGCCCCGCCGCGGTACAGACCAAAAAACAAAATAACGGGACAATGCGTCATGGCGGCAAGCACGATTGGACCGACCGGGAAGACTGCCGGCCTGCCAAGGAATTGACAGCGGGTTGTCTTATCCGCACTGGAGACGCGGTCGCCTAACGTGCCGACGAAGAAGCCTGCATCCAAACTCTCCTTGACTGTCAGTAACGTATCCATGCGGTCCGGCGCGATGACAGTGCTGGCGATTACCGGATTCAGCGCATCCAAAAACCCGGTGATATTTTGGTTGTGCGTTGGGTTCATTAAAACCTTGAGCCGAAAGTTTCGCTGCATCACGCCCAGCGCCCGCAACACCTCGAAGCTACCCAGGTGTGAACCCAAAAGTATGCAGCCCTTTCCGGTTTGCATCCGCTGGTGCAGGATTTCTTTGCCATGAAGATTGAGGTCAAAACGCTGAAATTCACCGCGCAGCAGGTAAAGCCGATCCAGGATTGTCGCAGCGAAGCAATGAAAATGACCGAACACATGCCACCAGTGCGCCGGGTAGCCGCGGATTTTGTTTAAGTATTCGAACGAGGTTCGACGAGCCGCGCTTGCAGTAATTACGAAATACAAGGTGATCGGATATAACAGCAGCCTCCCTGCCCAACGTCCGAGGCGCATGGCGATCCAGCCCAGTAATCGCAGCGAGGCCATTGTACCGCGTTCAGGCATCGCCGACCAACGTATTGCCTCAGGGGCTTTCGGTTCGAGAACGTCGGAAGTCATTTGTCAGACCTTTTGTCCACAAATTGCGCCAGTGAAAAAGTGCGGATAAATCTCGCGAATGTGCTCGACATCGGGCGCAACTTCGACGCGCTGAAAGCCTGCGCGAGAAAACGCATCCCGCCACTGCTCGGCGGTCAAAAAACCTGGATTCGGACGAACCTCTGGATCTGTCTGGACGTTGATAAAACTCTCAAGAATCTGAAACATCAACTCGGGATAGATTGGTTGATTCAAATATGGCCGCAGACACTCGCCGATCACGAGCCATCCATCGCCGGCCAGAGCCGAGCGCGCTTGGTTCAAGCTAAACAAGAGATCTTTGGAGACGTGCATCACGTTCACAGAGTACACCAGATCAAATTCGCCCGGATTAATGCCTTGAGTTTTCCAAGGTAAATCGAGATTGAGCCCGGCCCATTCAAACGAAAGCTCGGGATACTGCCTTGCAAGTTTGCGTTGGGCACACCGCAGGAAAAACGCGTTCGGTTCTGTGACGAGATAGCGTTCGACCCGTGGCAATAGCCCGCGTTCATTAAACAAACGCAGCAAAATTTCACTGGCGCTACCCGGGCCGGCGCCGATCTCTAAAATCCGAAGCGTGCGCTTACCGGAAACACGCTCAGCGGCAAGTGTCCCACCAACCCAGTTGTTTACGGCGTAGGTTAAATTGTCGTTGTGAAAATATTTCAACCACAGCGGCACGCCTTGCGGCCCGAGCAAATTACGATCACCGCTTTGCTCGCCATTGGCTACACTCGGATAGAGGCTCGCCGCGTAGTCCAGTAGATCCAAAGTCGCCGCGTTCGCAGGATCGATTTGCAGACTTGCCGCACGCACGTTTTCCAGATCGGGTTTTCGCAACGTGTGGCGCAGAAGGTAAAAACGATTATTCCCATCGGTCCGTGCTTCGAGGCAATCGATTTCAACCAAACGTTCCAAGATCCAACGCAACGCGAACTCAAAGGAAGGCTGAAACGAAAGTTGACTGCACAACGTATCGACCGATTGCCATTCGCTCAGTTGATCGGTCAGATTCAACCGCTGCGCCAGATCGATAGCCATTTCAGCACCGTAACGCTCCATGAGCTCGATGCTTTGATACAGTCGTTCGCCGAATACTGTCTGCGGATATCCCTTCAGATATTCAGCCAGGCGGGGATCGCTTGGCTGTATGTTAAAGGCTTGCGCGTCGGAGAGTGGCGCGTTCACGAAGTCACCTTTGTCCTGCAACAAACTTCAAGTTGTCCCTCAGCTATTACGCGGCCTTCCACACGGCAGCAAAAATCGATTTCACCCGGCTCATCTTTTTTCGCAGAAAGACAGATCACAAACTGCTCTTCTGGCTTTAGTGGCTGTAGAAATTTTACCGTACGAATCGCAGTAAGCTCATAGTCGTTCTGCCAATCTTGCAACGCTGCGTGAACTTCATCCAGGATCAATACGCCGGGGACCAGGGCGGCGTCCGGGAAATGTCCAGGTAAGCTGGGATGATTGGCGCTAATCGTGCGGTGCACTTGAAACGTCACGTCAGCGAAGTTTTCCTCATACAGGCAGCTCCGGCAACTCGAGCAGCGATTGTTATTACACTGCCGCGTGATGATAACCAGCGTGCTGGAAATCGGCTGCCCGAGTCGTTGCCGTTACCGCTTAACCAGCTTTTGCGCTCGAGCACCGGATGTACGTTTTCTGCCCACAGCCAGGCGAAACCGATCGCAATAGGCTGCAAATCGAGCGGCGCTGTCTGCTTCATGTACTTCAAATTGCGAGAGGTCATACCGATGAAGCTTGTATCGTTCGTTCGGCTGGCTTGCCAGCACTCGACGCATGCGCCGCTCTACTTTCTGGGACAATGGCCAATCGAAATGCGCATAAATACGTCGCACCGCCAGCAGCGGGTCGCGACGGATCTCAGCATAATCGACATCGCAAATGCGATGGTCTGCCAATCGACTTCGCTCTTGCAAGAACCCATCCAATGTTTTCGACCAGTAGTCGATAGCCTCGCGGCAAACCGTTTGTGGGTCGACCGCATCGCTAAATACGCGCCGAAGAATCGTGATCAGGCTGGATACCGAAGCCATCGCATCGAGCGGCGCCCGGTGGGTCTGAACGAACAGCGCATCAGGATACACAGCCAGCAGAGTTGGTAGTGCAAACATGTGGGTGGGAGCCTTGAGCACCCAACGCTGCGCCTCGCGCCGGAGTTGGAGATGTTGAAGGAAACGTCGGTGGTATTCGTACGCCGGTCGCAAATCCTGACGAAAGAACCACGCCCGATACGAAGGCACATAATACATCGCATCAAACTGATCGCTCATAAAGGTGGGCGCCATGAGACTGACGCATTCTTGCGGTAGCTCTGCACCGACGGGGTGCACGCGGCGAAATGTGGGCGCCAGCCAGTTGAAGCAATTGCAACTGCTAATCGCGCGTTGAATTCGGCGCTTTTCGTTATCGCTGGTAGGCGGAGATGGAGTCATGACTTCCCAGGTGAGGGGAACCCGGTGCTGGGGATCGAGGGCGAGCAAGGTATGCAAGAGAGTCGTACCGCTGCGCGGCAGGCCGACAATGAAGAGCGGTTCGCGAATTTCCTGTTGCACAATTTTTGGATACGCCTTCCGATCCCTTTGAATGAACAAGCGTGAACACAACGTCCGTATGAGGTCTGCGCGAAGGGCAATTCTCCCGATCAGGTTGAGTTGGGCCTCGCGCTGGCAGGAATCGATTAATCGTGAGAGGCCCTCAAAAAATTCGCCTCCGCCAAAATCATCAAGGCCGCAACGGCGTTTTGCCGTTTTGATCAAATCCACTGCTCGAAGAGGAGCGCGTGGGATTCGGCTTTTGTCCAGCAAGCTGCCGCAGTCGTTTAGAAGTCACACGGGGAAAATTGGCCGCGTTTGATCAAGAGTCGTATCCGAAAAATTCATTCCTGGTAAAGGTTGTTGTTGTTCTGCCAGATTCGGCAACCGTTGGCTACTAAGACTTTAGGGCAACGTTAGCGCAACAAAGAAACAGAGGGACGATCCGCGGCCATTACGCCGCTCTGGCGGTTGCACCATTGTGATAATCGTTCCACTTTGGTTCTGATG
>QHOR01000023.1:6870-7605 GCA_003219395.1 Verrucomicrobiota bacterium
AGTGGAAGAAACTTTCCGCAATCTGGATGGCGTTTTGTCCACGGCAGTCGGCTATGCTGGCGGAACGAAAGAAAATCCGACCTACGAAGAAGTTTGCAGTGATAACACAGGCCATGCCGAAGTCGTACAAATGGAATTCGATCCTTCGCAAATCACGTACGACGATCTTTTGGAGGTTTTCTGGTCTAACCACAATCCCACGACATTGAACCGGCAAGGTCCGGATGTTGGCGCGCAGTATCGCTCAGTAATCTTCTATCATTCGCCCGAGCAAAGATCGGCGGCGGAAAGATCCAGGCAAAAGGTCGACACGAGCGGCCGTTTTAGCCGGCCAGTGGTAACCCAAATTCAAGCTGCGCCGACGTTCTGGCGCGCAGAAGAATATCATCAGCGTTATCTGCAAAAGCGCGGGCAGTCACATTGCGCGATCTGATCCAAATCGGGAATGGGGCGCCAGGTAATTCGAACCGACAATTTTGCAGTCGACGCCGCCAACTTCATACTCTCCCAGGCGCATGATGCGCTTGATGACCGCGACGAATTCCGGATTGCGTTGTCAGGTGGGAACACTCCGATTCCGATTTATACCCGGCTTGCCGTAATCGGGCGTGATCTGCCGTGGGAGTTGACCCGAATTACCTTCGGAGACGAGCGTTGCGTCCCACCGAATGATCGCCAGAGCAATTTCAAAATGGCTTGGGAAACTCTTCTCATGCCTGCCGCAGTTCCTGAGAC
>QHOR01000023.1:7611-19462 GCA_003219395.1 Verrucomicrobiota bacterium
AATCGATCCGCAAATCGCGGCACAGGAGTACCAGGATCAACTCGAACTTTTGGCCGCCCAGCGGGGCGAATCGACTTACCGACACGACCTGATTCTCCTCGGCCTCGGCGACGACGGCCACACCGCATCGCTATTTCCTGGAACTGCTGCATTAGATGAAACGTCCCGAGGAGTGGTGGCAAACTTTGTTCCAAAGCTAGAGGCATGGCGACTGACATTCACCCTGTCGCTGATCAATCACGCGCGACACGTTTGCTTCTTGGTCGGTCCGGCAAAAAGTCCGGATTTAATTGAGTCCATCCTGGCAGGCAACCCGCAATTTCCGGCCTCAGGAGTCAATCCGTCAGAGGGCGACGTGACATGGATTATCGGGGACTGATTGTTAGGTATCCGCAATTCGTAAATCGCGCCTCGTAACCGATTCACGATGAACGGGTGACGCCTATCAGTACTCTTCGCCCTCGTCCTCCGGTGGCGGCACGACCCGATCATCCACTGCGTACGCATGAAGCATTACCGCGAAGAGATAAAAGAAAAACAGACCGAGGCCCCAGCCCGCCGATGCGAATGCCGCCAACAACACGAAGATCCCCACCGGGATCGCGCCGAACATCCACAAGAATCCCGCGAGTTTGTGTCCCTTATAAATATGTCCCAAGCCGGGAATGATACTAAAGATAACCGCGATGGCATCGCTCGCTTTGCCTTCGGCTGTGTCGGTTGCGCCGCGGGTCCAATCACATCGGTCACAGCGTTCCGCATTTTTTGGCAAGGGATGCCCGCAGTACGGGCAGGGCATTTTATCGGCCGCATCTTGTTCTGATTGAGCGGCAGGTGCGTCAGTGTACTCCACACTCATTCAATTATTGAAGGCAGGCACGCGGAATTCGTCAAGCAAACTTGCAGTTGGCCGCGAGATAACGATTCGATAGACTCCGCAGCAAGGAATTGAACGGCACGCTTCTCCTTTTTCTCGGATTCTCCACGCAAGTTTTAAGCGCGGGGCTGAACTCTCATGCGGATCTGGTCGCCAGGGATTCTGGGCCGATGTCCCGCGACGGAGTGCAGGTGACTTACCTTGGCACAAACGGCTACCAATTTGAGTTCAACAACCACGCTCTTCTGGTGGATCCCTATTTTTCGCGTGCCGATCTCTTGAATATCGCGCTTGGTTCCCGTCTTCTGCCAAACGCGGCACGCGTTACGGAGGGAATGCGGCATCTCGCGCCCAATCCCGAAGCGATCCTGGTCACTCATAGTCATTTCGATCACCTGCTCGATGCTCCGACTATCGTGTCGAGAACGCATGCTCGGCTCATTGGCTCAGTCTCAGCTGTCGACCTTGCGAAGCGAGAGGGCGTTCCAGGCGGCGACGCAGTAACATCCGGAGATGTGCGGCGGATTGGGCCATGGACAATTCGCGTGTTGGCCGCCACGCACGATCGCCTTTTTGGTAAGGTTCCTTTCGATCACCGTGAAACGAACGGTTCTGGCCCGCCGCAACATCCGGCTGACTGGATTTGTGGCGAACCGCTGGCGTTTTTTATCGAAGTCGGCGGTCAGCGCATTTATATCGATTCCGGTGGGACGCCTGAGCTGTTGCCGCCCCGTGAGCGCGTCGATCTTGCAATTCTGGGCATGGCACTCCCAGATTCACGGGCACGACTGCCTGCCGCGCTCGAACATTTGCAGCCACGCTATGTTTTACCGAGCCATCAGGACAATTTCTTTCGGCCGCTGAACTTAGGATTTCAATTCGGGCCTCTTACCGATTTTCCGCGGGTCCGTCACGATTGCGAACAAGCAAATCGCGGCCGCTTAATTCTGCTCGATTATTTTCGACCATGGACACTACCGCGAAAATGACTCGCACTCGCGAACGCTACGGTCTTCTCATTACCGCGCTGGCGCCGGTGGTTCCACAAATTCTCGGGAGCGCATTCAACATCTGGTACAACACAACTGTCATTCAGCCGTTACTCGTTTCTCCCGCGTTGAAGCAGCGTTTTCTCGAAACCGTCGTGGTTTACAATTTGGTCGTCTATCCGATCGGCGTCTTTTTGTGGCTCAGGCGAATTTTCTCGTTTCGTAATTTATTTCACCGTCTGTGCGCGGCATCAGCTGTCGATTCTACGTCGCTTGCGACAGCCCGACGCCGATTGATTCACCTGCCATGGTTTGCCGCCGCAATTTGCTGTGGTGCCTGGTTTTTGTGCATTCCCGTTTTTATCGGCGCGCTTCTGGATGTTCAAAATCCGCTTGATCCGCGATTGATCATGCATCTGCCGATTTCGTTTTGCGTTTCAGGATTCATCGCAGTGACTCATTCATTTTTCCTGGTCGAATTGGCGAGTTACTGGGGATTGTTTCCCGTCTTCTTCAAAGACGAACGCGCCGATCTTACCCCAAATGTCTTTACACTTTCGCTGCGCGGCCGTGGAATTTTGTGGGCTGTATCCGCGTCAATCTGCCCGATCGCTTCACTTTTGTTGCTTATGTTCGCACCGAGGTCGCCGACCATTAATGCGGAATGGTTCGCCGTCTTTGTAGGTGTGGTCGGTATCACGTTCGGAGTTTTCACCGCGTTGATGATGAGCTGGCTGGTTGCGAAACCGATTGATCAGCTGCGTGCCGCAGCGGACGCAGTATCGCGTGGGCGGTTCGATATCGATCTGGGAATAGCGCGGGCAGACGAATTTGGACGGTTGTTGGGCGAATTCGATAACATGGTTCGAGCGCTCAGAGATAAGGAGAAATTGCGTCAGACATTCGGCTTGCACGTCGGCAAGCGCGCAGCTGAACAAATTCTGGCACACGACCCCGGATTGAGCGGAGTCGAGGAAGAGATCACCGTAATGTTTGTGGACATGCGTTCCTGGACCGCGCGAACAAGCGTATCTGCACCCAGAGACGTGGTCGAAGTAATGAACGATTTTTTTCGGGTAACCGTACTCGTCGTCGAGGAAAAACATCGCGGGATGGTGAACAAATATTTAGGCGACGGGTTCATGGCGATTTTCGGTGTGGGCGATTCGGCCGGCAATCATGCCGACGATGCCGTTGCGGCCGGTCAGGAAATTCTGTGTGCAGTGAGACAGCTGAATGACGATCTTGCGGCAAAAGGTCGCGCACCGATCGAAATCGGAATTGGAATTCATTCGGGGCCGGCGATTGTGGGGAGCATCGGCTCGCCCCAAAGACTCGAGTTCACCGCCATCGGGAATACTGTGAACATCGCTTCTCGTATGCAGGGATTGACGAAGACGACGGGGAGACCGCTGCTGGTGACGGCGGCGGTGCGAGATCGGTCCGGCGATTCGTTCAGCTTTGAGGAACTTCCGCCGCAGGCAGTCCGCGGGATCGATGAACCATTATCGATTTTCGCCGTGCAACACGAAACATAATCATGACGTTGCTCTCTCAGATTGTTCACTATGCGGATGATTTTTTGCGTATTCGTGAAATAGGCGACTGGGACAATGCGCTTAATGGCCTGCAAATTGAGAACTCCGGAGGCGTTACCAAAATCGGAGCGAGCGTTGATGTCTCGACACGAGTTCTGATCGCCGCGTCAAAACAGAATGTCGATCTCTTGATCGTGCATCACGGTTTATTTTGGCCCGGCCTGCAACCGGTGACTGGAGTGCTGCGTCGGCAACTGGAGCTCGCGTTTGAGAACAACATCGCGCTTTACAGCGCACATCTCCCGCTCGATCTCCATCCGCAGCTTGGTAACAACGCGCAGCTCGCTGCAGCGCTCGGACTTAAATCCAATCGGCCGTTCTTCGAGGAAAAAGGTCAATTGGTCGGCGTGAAGTCGTGCGCTTCTTTGCCGCGCGATGAACTGAATCGCAAATTGCAAAAAGTACTAAGTGGTCCCGTAAAGGCCTTCATGTTCGGTCCAAAGAAAACCGAGACCATCGGGATCATCACCGGCGGAGCGGGCTCGGAGATTTTCAGGGTTGCGCGGGAGGAAATCGATACTTTTGTCACCGGCGAAGCGCCGCATTGGGCGGCAGTGGCGGCCGACGAGCTTGAGATGAATCTTCTGCTCGGAGGACATTATGCTACTGAGGTCTTTGGCGTAAAAGCGCTGGCCGCGCATTTATCCAAACGGTTTAAAATCCCGTGGGTCTTCATTGATTGCCCAACCGGAATGTGAGCGAAATGACGAAGCCCGAATGACGAATGATGAAACTAGGTCGAAGCACATTGGACGTTTTCGCATTGTCCTAGCTGTTCTCGTGATCATTCCGTCTTCGACCGTGGCCTCGGTCAAAGGCGGTCGCCCAACACAGCTTACGGGATACCAGGCCGTCCGAGTCCATTATACCCCTCTGAATAAAATGGTGATGCCCGTCCGAATCAACGGGCAGCCGGCAAATTTGCTTGTGGATACCGGCTCCAATCAAATGATCTTGGATGCGGCCTCGGCCGAATCATTTGGGGTTCAACCGTCGCAACGCGATCTGCGCTATATCCAGTTTACGCGAATTAATGGGCAGTTACTTCCGGTTGGGTTCGCGCGAAGTCTGATAGCTGGCGGCATGAATTTTGGCAGCATGCTGGTGGCGCTGCGCGATTCCACGGTACAAAGCCGTAATCAATTGCCGGACGAAATTCATTTTCTTTCACATCGATCGAACGCGGCAAATGGATCTCAGCTCGGTTGCCTCGGCGGAGAAATTTACCAGAATCCCTTTGCGGCGAGCAGAGAGCGGCGCGTTAACTGTGCCGTGCTCGATCCATGGCTAACCGGCTCGTTTGCTCCTCGATACCGGCGCATTTATCACGATATTTCACGACGATTTTCTGAAATCGGCCGGCATTCCTTTGGAAGCAACACGGATCTCTGCGCATTTTGCTCGCGGTTTGGCGCGGAAAGTTCGTGCAGGGCAAATCGACGATCTTAAGATTGGCGACTTCGAAACGCCGCCGGCGAAATTTGGCGTTACCTCATTGCCAAACTTTACCTTGCTGCAAGGCAGCGCCAAAATCAGCGGGATTCTGGGGATGGATAAGCTCTACGACTGGCATGGCATCATTGACCTCGACAGGATGAACCTGTTTTTGAAATAGCAACCTGGGACCCCATCCTAACCCGTAGTCGTCTGTGACCGATGTAAACGGATTATAGAGGGTTGAATGTCTGCGGTGCAGGGCACGTGGGCGAACAGATCGTCTAGTCGCGATGCTGCCAGCGCGCGGATACGGGCTCGAGAAACTCTAATCTCCTACAGGACATCGCGCTGCGCCGCCCGATCTTCACAGCGCCGACGATCCTCTCATGTCCGCGCCATGTAAAGTTTTTGCTTTCGTAAATCGTCATACATTGTTCTTTGTTCGCCGATGACTGCGGCTGAAGATCGGCGAGGAAGCACACGCGCGGCAGGAATCGTTGGCATGGCGATTCTGTCGAGTAGGCTGCTCGGCTTGATTCGCGAAATGGTCTTTGCCGGTCTTTTCGGCGCCGGAAGAAATCTCGATGCGTTCCTGATGGCGTTTCGATTGCCGAATCTGCTGCGTGATTTGTTTGCTGAAGGCGCACTCTCCACGGCATTCATCACGACCTTTTCGAAGAAAATCGCGGTTGATGGGGATGAATCGGCATGGCGTCTGGCGAACAAAGTTGCGACGCTCACGGCTGTTTTCATGAGCGTAGTCACGCTGCTCGGTATCGTGTTTGCCCCACAGCTGGTCGACCTTTTAACATGGGGCAGTTGGTCACCGGACAAGACCGCGCTGACTATTTTGCTCACGCGCATCATGTGGCCATTCATGTTGCTGGTGTCGCTCGCCGCTTTGGTGATGGGCATGCTTAATGCCAAGCATGTCTTCGGCCCGCCGGCCATGGCCTCGAGTTATTTTAATCTCGGTTCAATTATCGGCGGAGTCGCAATTGGCTGGTGGCTGGATCCGCATTTCGGTGCGCGCTCGCTGGTGGGATTGGCTATCGGGACACTGGTCGGCGGAGCCTGGCAATTGGCGGGACAATTCCCTTCTCTTTGGCGCGTTGGTTACAAATATCACGCGGATTTTCAGTGGCGCGATGAAGGCGTCGGAGCTGTGCTCACGCTGATGGGGCCCGCCGTGATCGCTGCCAGTGCCGTGCAGGTGAACGTGCTCATCAACAGCGGATTTGCGGCCAGCCTTGGAAATGGTCCAGTCAGTTGGTTGAACATTGCGTTTCGCTTGATGCAATTGCCCCTCGGACTTTTCGGCGTTGCGATCGGAACCGTGACCCTCCCGCTGGTATCTAAAAGTGCGGCTGTTGGCAACGTTGACGAGTTCCGTGCAATTCTGGCTCGTGGAATCAGGCTCGCATTTTTGCTTACCATTCCATCTGCAATTGGATTGGCGATGTTTGCGTCGCCCATTATCAGCGTCATCTATCAACACGGGCGATTTACCGCGGAAATGACACGCGAGACTGCCGGTGCGCTGGAATTCTACGCGGTCGGACTTGTTTGCTATGCGGGTTTGAGGGTGTTAACGCCCGCGTTTTACGCGATCGGCAAACGCAACACGCCAATGATCATCAGTTTCCTTGCCATCGGCGCGAATCTTTTTCTGAACTGGCTTTTTACATTTCGGCTCGGCTGGGGACATCGCGGCCTCGCCTTTTCCACAAGCCTGGTTGCGACCATAAACTTCCTGTCGCTTTACGCGTTAATGCGAAGCCACGTGCGACGGATGGAAACGCAGCAGCTACTAATCGGGCTTGGAAAACTGTGTCTTGCCGGCGCGGTACTGGCATTAGTCTGCTGGGCGGCAAACTACTGGTGGCTTGGTGCCTGGGCGCAACTCCGCTTCTTCCCGAAGTTATGCGAGTTACTGGTCGCGATCGCGCTCGGCGCTGCGGCATTCTTTGGCTGCGCATACTTGCTGCGCATGAGCGAAGTGGAGGACATCGTCGATATCTTTCGCCGGCGATTTCATTGACACCGGCTTTCAAGCCGGTGGTCTACGAGCGGCTCAGTGGAAGCCGTTTAAACGGCTTTTCCCATTGCGTATGGCAACACCGGCCTGAAGGCCGGTGTTAATGATACATCGGCTATTGGGCAGACGCGGTTTCGATTACTTCAGGGCCTGATCGAGGTCCTCGATTAGATCCTCTGCATTTTCTAGGCCTATCGACAAGCGCAAGAGGCTCTCGGGAGAGGTTGTTCCAGGGCCTTCAATCGATGCCCGGTGTTCGATTAAACTTTCCACGCCGCCCAGGCTGGTCGCTCGAGTAAAGATTTTTGTTTCGGCCGCGACCGACATTGCGGCGTCGCGTCCATCCTTGACCTCGAGAGAAAGCATTCCGCCGAACATCGACATCTGCTTTGCAGCGATCTCATGCCCAGGATGGGACTTCAATCCGGGATAGTAGGCGCGCGCAATTTTTCGGTGTTGGGAAAGGAAATCTGCGACTCTCATGGCGTTCTCCGAATGCGCGCGCATTCGCCACGGCAGCGTGCGCATTCCGCGCAAAATAAGCCAGCAGTCGAAAGGCGAGGGGACTGCTCCCCCTTCGTATTGAATGCTGCGGATACGTTGGAAGAAATCATTGTCAGCTTTGGCAACGACAATTCCCCCAAGGACGTCACAATGACCGCCGAAATATTTCGTCGTGGAATGCAGGATTAAATCCGCGCCCAGATCGAATGCCCGCTGCAGCGTCGGCGCCCAGGTGTTATCACAAACACAGATCGCGCCGACTTCGTGCGCAACCCGAGCAACAGCTGCAAGATCGACAATCTTTAACAGCGGATTTGATGGAGTTTCCATCCAGGCAAGCTTTGTCTTTGGGCGCAAAGCATTCGCAACGGCGCGAAGATCGCTCATATCAACGAAGCTGACGTCCAGTCCCCAGCGATGAAAAATTTCCCGCAGTAGTCGCGACGTGCCGTAGTACGCGTCAACGTGCGCGAGGACATGATCGCCAGGCGCCAGCGCCTGAAAGATGGACATGCTTGCTCCGGTTCCAGAGGCGAACGCTGCCGCCCCCGCGCCGCCTTCGAGCGCGCTGATTCCCTGCTCAAGCGCCTGGCGATTTGGATTGTTGTTGCGCGTGTACATGAAACCGCGTGAATAGGTCCCGTCCACGTCACGCTCGAAGGTAGTTGAAAGATAAATTGGCGAGGAAACGGCTCCCGTCGCCCGATCAACGGTGTGGCCTGCGTGGACAGCTAGAGTTTCGATATTCATTCTGTAGATTCTTCGAACGGACGCTACGAGTTGCAAATGCCATTGTCGATTTTATGGTGTTGCGGCTTTCGGGGCTGACTCACGAACGCGTTCGGAGTTGACGGCTCTCTTCGCCCAGCGCAAATAGCAACCTGCATTTGGCGACCGACTGTCCTAGCCTGTTTATTTCATGAGTATTTACGACGACGACGTGTTTCGAATGGCGTGTGATCAATTTCAGGTCATCGCCGATTATTTGAGCATTAATAAAAATGATCGCGAGCGCTTGATGTATCCAAAGCGCGCGCTCGCTGTGACGCTGCCTGTGCACATGGACGATGGCAGCACCAGAACATTCCAAGGCTATCGGGTTCAGCATCACTTGACTCTGGGTCCAACAAAAGGCGGGACGCGCTTTGCTCCGTCGTTGTCCATGGGAGAAACGGCGGCGCTGGCCATGTGGATGAGTTGGAAATGTGCGCTCTCCAATTTGCCGTATGGCGGAGCAAAAGGCGGAGTCACGGTGGACCCTGCAAAATTATCACGGACGGAGCTGGAGCGCGTTTCACGCCGCTACATGCAGGAGATGATTCCATTTGTCGGGCCACATACCGACATCATGGGCCCTGACATGGGCACAAATGAACAGGTGATGGCCTGGTTCATGGACACCTACTCCGTGCATCAAGGTTATTCCGTGAGTGAAATCGTGACCGGGAAACCGGTAGCCATCGGTGGAACGGAAGGCCGCCGTGAGGCAACCGGCCGCGGCGTCGTTTACCTGATCGAGCGCGCCATGAATATGTTGAAATTGGATCCCGAAAAATGTACGGCGATCGTACAGGGATTCGGCAACGTTGGATCAGTGGCCGCTCTCTCGCTTGCCTACAAGAGCGGGGTTAAGGTTATTGGCATCAGTGACGCACATGCGGCGATCTACAATCCGAAAGGAATAGATATTCAAGCCGCCGAACAGCACGTTTTTAAGAAAGGCACGCTCCGGGCGTTCGCCCAGGACGATCATGTGGATCCAAATGAACTCCTCACCATGGCGTGCGATATCCTGGTGCCGGCGGCAGTCGATCGCGTCATTAACGGAAAAAACGCCGGGCAACTTAAATGTCGAATTCTCGCCGAAGCCGCTAATGGGCCGACCACCCCCGAGGCAGACCTGATCCTAGAAAAACGGTGGGACGAAGTCTTTGTGATCCCGGATATTTTATGCAACGCCGGCGGCGTAATTGTTTCGTATTTTGAGTGGGTGCAAGGCTTGCAATCCTATCTGTGGACGGAGATGGAAGTGACGGACAAGCTTTTCCGCATCCTGGAGCATTCGTTTGCTCAGGTCATTAGACGAGCGAAAGCGCACAAGATTTCTCATCGCACCGCCGCCATGGCCATTGGTGTTGAGCGCGTCCTCAAGGCTAAGAAGATGCGCGGCCTCTTTCCGTGAGTCTTTCTTATAGCCACGCCCTTGTGGGGCGTTGCATTGTTCAACGGACGCGCGTTGACAACGGCGCAGAATGCCGTGGCTACAGCGCGCTTATGTTTACACAACTACAATGAAGTTTTCGCACAGCGAAGAAGAGCGCGAGGGAAAACATGTCGATACCCTTACCGATGAGGAGAACGGCATGCGCATCGTCGTTTCCCGTCTGGGTGCGGAATTAGTTAGCCTCGCTCGAGTCAACGAGTCGGGCGGATGGTCTGGTTTTCTCTACCGCGACAACGATCTTTCAGCGCCCTCTCAGGGATGGGCGAACCACGCGACGGTAATGGGTTACTATCTCCATCGGCTCAAAGACGGGCGCAGCTTGTACCGAGGGCGTGAAATCAAGGGCGGCAATCATGGTTTTCTCCGCACCAAAACCTGGCACTTCGCGGGAACTTCTCTTCAGGGAAGCGGCGCCTCACTGCAATATCGGATTACGCCAAATGATTTTTCAGCAGATGAATATCCGCTAAAGGTCAGCGTGACCCTGACCTACACGATCGATGCGAACAAAATGGTCACGCTTTTCGAGTTTCGAAACGAGGAGCCTGAACTCGATGCGCACGTTTCTTTTGGCTTGCATCCGGGATTCGCGGCAACCTCGTTCGACACTTTCCATCTTCAAATGCCCAGAGGACTTTATCGTCGTCACTTTTCCCCCGACAATTATCGCTCCGAACAGACGCGAGATATCGAGTTCGCCGGTGGCGAGATGCCGTTCTCGAGAATGGAACTGCCTGGCTCCATCATTCTGGAGCTTCTCGATGTGGGACGGCGTCAATTTTCCTTTGTCGATCCGCCCAGCGGCCGGTGGGTCACTCTCGATTTAATGGGCGTTCCTTATGTGACTTTATGGTCCGATGGCGGAGCATTCCTTTGCATCGAGCCATGCTGGGGCCTCACGGACCATCATCAACAGCGGGCATTTGAAGACAAGGAAGGGATTCAAACAATCGCGTCCGGCGGCGTGCTACGTGCGTCGTTCAGCATGGATCCGGAACTTGCCTCCTGCGATTAGCTTACTAATTGACCATCGACGACGGACGAGACATCCGTAATAGGAAATTGGTAATTCGAAGTTCGTAACCTGGTACCGAATCACCACGCAACGATTCAGCGAATTACGCAACAACTATGTCACCCGCTTCGCTTCATACCTTGCTCGCACATTCGATTGATTATGCCGGAATGTTTCCGCCCTGTAGTCTGGGCTTGGAAACGGCGTTGCAAAATCAGGCCGACTATGTCCGCTCTCCGGATGCGTGGATGCTTGGCGCATTCGTTCTCTCCGCTGAACGATTCGATGCGACCAGACAACTCCTTTCGCAATTTGATGCTCAACATCCACTGCGCGTTGCTGCGCTCGGCCCAAAAAGTGCCAACGCTGATGCTTTCCTTGAGGCACTCGACAGCACGGAGGCGGCGACCCGCTCATTTTCGCGGCACAACGTCGATCTAATATCAATCAGTCACCTTGAGATGTTTCTTCCAGACGACGTGGACCTCGCATCACTGCAGGAAGCGAAATCGATTGTCGGCGATTTGCCCGTTTATTGGGAAGCGCCTTCCGATAGGGCGGAACAGACTATCGCCTTGCTTGCCGAATTTAACTCTGATGCCGACTCGCCGACCTTCGGTTACAAACTGCGCACGGGCGGAGTGACTGCGGAGGCGTTTCCCACTTCGATGCAGATTGCAAAAGCGCTGGTGACGCCGTCTACGCATCAAGTGCCAATCAAGTTTACAGCCGGTCTTCACCACCCGCTCCGACAATACCGGAAAGAAGTCCAAACAAAGATGCACGGGTTCCTGAATGTGCTAGGGGCCGCGGCGCTCGCTGCGGAGTATCACTGGGACACGAATCAAACGGAGATGATGCTCGACGATGAAAATGTGGATTCGTTTTCGTTCGCTGAGGATTTTTTTGCATGGCGGGAATGGCGCATCGAGATCAAACGGCTGGAGTATCGGCGCCGATTCATTGTATCGTTCGGCAGTTGCAGCTTCGATGAGCCGCGCGAGGATTTGCGCGCACTCGGATTCTTGTAAGGTAGGGGGCGATTCACCTGAACCGCCCACGGCGCGCAAACCCGCGCAACGGGCGATTGAGGTCAATCGCCCCATTTGTTATGTCACTCAAATCATTCATCGACGTTTCGCCTGATTCGCATTTTCCCATTCAAAATC
>QHOR01000024.1 GCA_003219395.1 Verrucomicrobiota bacterium
ATCTCAATGCAATCCGTCGCGCCCGGCCTTGTGACGCCCTTGTTCTTCGGAATCTTCGAACCCACTGGCAATATTCGCTGCCAGTCCAACGCTTCGCAAATTTTCCGGGGAACGCGGGCGCCCGCGATCTCCGCTCATTACCAGCTCTACTCAGCGAAGCGCGCGACGAGTTGTTCGCGTTGTTTCCGTAATTCTTCCGGCACCACGCCGCCGAGTGAATCGAAGAACGTTTTGTGTTCGCCAAGCTCCTTTTGCCACTCCTCGTGATCGATTCCAAGAAGATCGGCGACAGATTTATGGTTTATATCGAGCTGTTCCAAGTCGAGATCGTGTGGGCCAGGCAACCAGCCAACGGGAGATTTGAGTGCGCCACCTCTTCGTTCGCAGCGATCAATGATCCATTTGAGCACTCGCATGTTCTCGCCGAAACCCGGCCAAAGGAATTTTCCGTCTTCACCTTTGCGGAACCAATTCACATTAAAGATCAAAGGCGGATTGGTGAGGCGTTTTCCGATGTCCATCCAATGCCGGAAATAATCGCCGATGTTGTAGCCGCAGAAAGGCAACATCGCCATGGGGTCGCGGCGGACTTTGCCGACGGCACCGGTGGCGGCTGCGGTTGTTTCTGAAGCCATTGTAGCTCCAAGATAAACGCCGTGATTCCAATCGAACGCCTCATAAACCAGAGGCACTGTGTCACTGCGGCGACCGCCGAAAATGATGGCGCTAATCGGCACGCCTTGGCCTTTTTCCACATCGAGGTCGAGAGCAGGATTATTACGCATGGGCGTGGCGAACCGGCTGTTCGGATGCGCGGCTTTGTCTTTCGAGTCCGGCGTCCAGGCATTCCCGCGCCAATCGACGGCGTGCTTGGGCGGTTCGCCGTCTTTTCCTTCCCACCAAACGTCGTCGTCATCAGTGAGCGCCACATTGGTATAAAGCGTGTCGTGCGCGATCGATTTCATTGCGTTCGGATTCGATTTGTAGCTCGTGCCGGGAACGACACCGAAATAACCGTTTTCCGGATTCACAGCGAATAAACGTCCGTCACGAATTTCCATCCATGCAATGTCGTCGCCAACGGTCGTCACTTTCCAGCCATTGAAGTGCGCAGGCGGAATTAACATCGCGAAATTGGTTTTGCCGCAGGCGCTGGGGAACGCGGCAGCGACGTAATGTTTTTTTCCGTCGGGCGATTCAACTCCGAGAATCAGCATGTGCTCCGCCATCCAGCCTTGCTTACGCGCCAGATACGAGCCAATGCGCAGTGCAAGGCATTTCTTGCTCAATAAAACGTTCCCGCCATAGCCAGAGCCGACCGAGATGATCGTGTTGTCCTGGGGAAAATGACAGATGAACCGCCGATCAGGATCGACATCCAACAAGGAATGCACGCCACGGTTCCATTCCGCTTTTGGATCGTTGCCCAGTCGGTTGAGTGCAACCTCGCCCATCCGCGTCATGATTCGCATGCTGAGCACGACATATTTTGAGTCGGTAATTTCGAACCCGACTTTTGTCAGCGGCGAATCGGGCGGTCCCATAATGTACGGCACAACAAACATGGTGCGCCCACGCATCGCGCCGTTCAGCAGGCCGTACAACTTCGAATATGTGTCTTCCGGTTCCGACCAGTTGTTTGTCGGCCCAGCTTCCTCTTTGGTCGGCGCACAAATGAATGTGACTTTCTCGACGCGCGCGACGTCATTCGGGTTCGACCGGTGCAGATATGAACGCGGAACTTTTTTCTCGTTCAGCTTAATCAGCACGTTCTGCTTTAACGATTCCGCAATTAGGAATTCATTCTCGCGCTCGGAACCGTCGCACCAGAAAATGTTCTCCGGTTTCGTCAGTTTTGCGGTTTCGTGTACCCAATCGAGCACTGCCTGGTTCGTCGGCTTCGTATCGCCGATCCCACTGGGCGGGAATATGGCGGGTGCGAGATTTTTCATGAAACGAGGGTGTCCATCTTAAGCATGAATAAGCAGCTTCGCCACGTTGAATCGTCAAACGCTTGCCGTTTTTCCAGCCGTCAACGCCGTAAGAACCCTACGAATCGTGAATCATGCTTGCGCAAGAACAATGCGCGGCATTAATTGAAAGCATGTTCGGGGTGACCACCTCCGATGATTATCGGCCGGTTGCGTGGATGGGCCGTTATCCCGTCGATGTGACCACGATGCTGGTTGGGCTGCACGTCGCGTGCGCCATTCTCACAGCTATTCTCGTGGCAATCGGAGGGGGATCGATTTTAGCATATTTGCCATTTGATAGTGCGGCGGTCTGGTCCGGACAGGTGTGGCGTCTTTTCACCTATGCGTTCGTGCACGCGCCGTCAGGCCTGCTCTGGTTCGCCATCGAAATGTACATGCTCTTCGTGTTCGGCCGTGAAGTGGAACGTTTTATTGGGCGACGCGCCTATATTGGGCTCTACGTTACTTTGCTTGTTACGCCTGCGGCGCTGCTGACGATCTGGGGTTTTTGGCAACGTTCGGCTCTCGCCGGTTCGCCCGCGCTGCACTTTGGAGTTTTTGTCGCCTTCGCCACAATCTATCCTCGGGCTGAATTGTTCCTTCGGATCATGACCAAATGGATTGTCCTGATTCTTGCCGCCGTTTACACATTTCAACTGCTCGCGTATCACGCCTGGAGCGATCTGATGGTCGTTTGGGCAAGCATTGGGGCAGCGTTCCTTTTTATTGAAATGCATGGCGCCGGGCCGGAACTTGCCTGGTGGGATGCATTGAAAACGCGCTTGGCTCCCAAGCCAAAGTTCCATGTTGTCCCCAAAATACATTCCAGCCGGCCGGCGGATCCGGATGACGTCTACACTTCAATTGATCCGATCCTGGATAAGATTTCCAAATTCGGGATCGGAAGCTTAACGGCGAACGAGCGGCGACAACTTGATCGCGAACGCCAGCGTCTCCTGGAAAAATCCGACTAACGAAATTTCGAGGCAACGACGGCATGGCTAGGGGTCTGGTTGGCGCCCGAAACGTGACGGCTAGGAAGCTGTCGGTCTCTTAAGCCGCAACTCGACCGTTTCGCACAGCACGTGCAGAAGAAGCTGATGCGCCTCCTGGATACGAGCGGTTGAATCGCCGGGAACCAACAGATCGACATCCGCCATCCCAATGGTCGATCCGCCGTCACGACCCAGGAAAGCAATAGTCTTAAGCTTACGCGCTTTTGCTTGCTGTAATGCGCGCTCAATATTCCTGGATTTGCCGGACGTAGTCAGGCAAATCAACACATCTGTAGGAACGCCGAACGCGGCGACCTGGCGCGCGAAGATTTCGTCGAAACCATAATCGTTGCCCGCGGCCGTAAGCAGTCCGCCATCGCTGGCGAGACAGATTGCGGGATACGCAGGACGATCTTTCATAAATCGGACTACAAACTCTGTTGCAAAATGCGACGCGTCCGCCGCGCTGCCGCCATTCCCGCAAACCAGCAACTTGTTTCCGGAACGCAAACACAGCTCAATCTGGTCTGCGGCCTTCGCTAATTGCGAGTCGAGCTCGAGAAGTGATTGCAGCGTCTCTTTCGCTGCAGCGACTGCGTTTTTTAAAGTCACAGTTAGTTCGCTCATCGGTCTCAATACCTCGCTTCCATTTTTTTGGGAATGCAATTGGCTGCCTCGTTTCAATCGTAATTGAAACAACCATGTAAAAACCAGCCCCTTTTTCGCTTTTCCATGAGCATTTTGGAGAACTTTGTTCCCTTGTTTCCGTAGAAGTGCTTGTGCACGGTGTAATGCTAAACCTCACACCTAACCTTCTTTGCCATGTGGCTCTGGTGAGGCTGCGGATTGCATTGTGGAGCCCACTCGGCCATCACCGCGAGACCGGTTTGGCCAACCAACCGCCATCAGATAACCAACAAAGGAGCGCATTTAGCGACCAGCAGCCAGCTGGGACAATGAAAAATGGATTTTACCAGTTTTAGTGATTGCCATTCGGCAACCCCGCACGACCACGATGAGTGTCCGCACTGTTGTGGAGTGGTGCGGATGCACAACGGACTTTGCCTCGGGTGTTTGGTGCAAACGGGGCTGGCCGAAAATGACGGCTCCGAGAGCGAAAATCTCGACACGCTTCTTTCTGAAATCGAATAAGCGTGCGCATCGATCGTCTGCGAGCTTCGCTTTTCTTGTATTTGGCAACTTGATCCCTGGATTGTGACAGTGGTGTTAAATCCCCTCATCCTGCAAAATAATCGGAACCTTCACCCTCCAGTTTCCGTAGAAGTAAGCGTGCGGGAAATTAGATCAATCCAACAGCTCCCCCCGGCATGCAGTCCCGCCGGAGACCAGCCATCGCCCTATTCGCCTGCTTTCGATTTTCGTTTCCCGCTTTGCCCCCCGGCTTTCACATTTTTGAGGGTGAGTTTTTCGAGGATCTGCTCCTCGGTCACGTTTCCTTGATGGACCGTAGACCTAGACGCGGATTTCTCCTGGGTCACCCGCTCCCGCACACTGTAGCGGGTTAGCAGTAGTTTAAAGGAACCACTCAGATGAGGATAGAAGATCATCTCCCGCATATTGGGCGGGCGACCAAGGGCGGCAGCTTGCCCTATAACAGGTCGAACGGGAATGGGGCGAAAGCGCCTCGTTTTACAATCAACTTTCCAGAGGCGCCGGTGCAAAGGGTACCTGCCTGGAAATCGGGCCTCGACATCACTTGCATTCTGCTCGCGCTGCCGATTTGGTTGCCGCTGATGATCTTGCTCATGCTGGTGACGCGACTCGCTTCGCCAGGACCGATTTTCTACCGACAGAAACGCGTTGGATTGGGTGGAAGACATTTTCTTATCTGGAAATTCCGAACAATGAAAGTGAGTGCTGACACCCAAACTCACGAACACTACTTCGAGGAATTGATGAGAGTCGATCGCCCGATGATCAAACTGGATACCTATGGAGATCCACGCCTCGCCCCATTCGGCCGATTTCTGCGAGCGAGTGGCTTGGATGAGTTGCCTCAAATCTTCAATGTGCTTTGCGGTGAGATGAGTCTGGTTGGGCCGCGGCCGTGCACGCCAAATGAGTTTGCCCATTACGAGCTGTGGCAACAGGAACGCGTGCACGGGCTTCCGGGCTTGACCGGCTACTGGCAGGTAAACGGCAAGAACAAAACGACCTTCAATGAGATGATCGTCATGGACCTGTTCTATCTTAAGAACTTATCGCTCCTTCTCGATCTAAAGATCATGCTCAAGACCTGCGCAGTTATTGCTGCGCAACTCGGCGAATCCAGACTGCCCACACAACGTACCGGGCAAGATGGTGCGCCCGCTCCGCCGGCACCGATGTTACAGACGTTGGTAGGATCGGCGCAAAAGAGTCCCCGCTCACCAACCACCATTTTACAAACCTAAGGGAAAATGAAGAAACAAACCACAGTCGGCATAATTGGGTGCGGCTACTGGGGACCGCTGCTGGTTCGCAACTTCAAAGGTCTTGCGGACTGTCAGCTCAAGGCCATCTGCGACCTCAATACCGAGCGGCTAAAACATGTCCGCGCCCTGTATCCGGACGTCGAAGGCCTGACGCAGACGCAGCAGCTTCTCAACGGCACAAATGTGGATGCCGTCGTCATTGCCACCCCGGTGAAACATCATTACTCATTGGCCAAGGCAAGCCTTCTGGCAGGCAAGCATACGTTGATTGAAAAGCCGATGGCATCCTCTTCAGCCGAGTGCGAGGAATTGATCGAAATCGCCGACCGGAAAGGTCTGGTCTTGATGATCGATCACACCTTTCTTTACTCGTCGCCCGTGCAGAAGATTGCCCAAATCGTTCAAGCCGGAGATTTAGGTGAAATCCGCTATATCAATTGCCGGCGTCTCAATCTGGGATTGTTCCAAAAGGACATTAACGTCGCGTGGGATCTGGCGCCGCACGATATTTCGATCATTCTCCATATTCTGAACGAATTTCCTACCACGATTAACTGCCAGGGGAACGCCCACATTACGCCCGGAGTGGAAGACGTGACTAACATGTCGCTGTCCTTTTCGCGTAAACGCTTCGCAACCATCCAGAGCAGCTGGCTTGAGCCGCGGAAAATTCGCGAAATGACGATCGTCGGCACGCGACGCATGATCGTGTATGACGATTTGCGGACCCGCGAAAAAATCCGCATCTACGATGCCCGAGTAGAACGCCCACCGCATTACGACACGTTCGCTGAATTTCAATACTCGTATCATTATGGAGACAGCTACATTCCGTACCTCCATCAGGAGGAACCGTTAAAGCTGGCCTGCCAACATTTTGTTGACTGCATCAAAACGGATTCTCAACCACTAACGAACGGCCATAAGGGATTGGAAATGGTCAAAATTCTCGAGTCAGCTAGCGCTTCGCTCAAGATGAACGGCGCACCAGTGGCATTATCTCGACCGAGTAACGAAGTGCCGGCTCGCGCCCCAGTCGAAGCCGAAGAGATTTTCCAGGTTGAAGCATTCGCTGGATGAGTCTTAGCGAGCTTCGTCTCCGCTCGGTGCGGCGTGTGAAGCTTGACCTCAACTCTCCAGATCCTCCAACTACTCCTAACATAATGAAAGTTCCCTTCCTCGATTTGAAGGCGCATCATGCTCCTTTAACTGAAGAGTTCGATCGCGCTATTCGCGAAGTGATCGAGAGCAGTGCCTTTGCCGGCGGACCGTTTGTGGAAAAGTTCGAAGAAGAGTTTGCGTCATTCTGCGGGTCCTCCTACGCGATCGGGATGGGCAACGGCACTGATGCGCTTTGGCTTGCTCTCCTGGCGCTTGGAATCGGTGAAGGCGATGAAGTCATTACGGTTCCGAACACGTTTATCGCTACCGCCGAGGCGATTACTTACTGCAAGGCTCGTCCAGTGTTTGTAGATGTAGACCCAGAAACATTCACGATGAACCCGGCGGAACTCGAGAAGAGTCTGACCACTAAAACCAAAGCGATAATTCCGGTTCACCTTTTCGGGCAACCGGCCGACATGAATCCGATTTTGGAATTTGCACGCGCAAACGGACTTTCCGTCATTGAAGATGCCGCTCAGGCGCATGGCGCTGAGTACAAAGGTCGAAAAGCGGGCACGATGGGCGACGCAGGTTGCTTCAGTTTTTATCCTGGGAAAAATCTGGGTGCCCTCGGCGAAGCTGGCGCGGTCGTGACGAACGACCCTGAGTTGCGGAAGCAAATGCAGATGCTGCGAGATCACGGCCAGTCACGAAAATATTACCACTCCACGATGGGATGGAACTGCCGGATGGACGGCATTCAGGCGGCGGTCTTGTCGATCAAACTGCGTCACCTCGATGAAGCAAATTCCCTGCGGCGCAAACATGCCTTGGAATACGGTCGAGGCGAAGTACGCGCGGCACGTTTATCACGTCTATGCCGTTCGGGTACAGGAACGTGACGCAACCTTGCGATATCTCCACGAAAAAGGAGTCGGATGCGCAGTGCATTATCCGGTCCCGATTCATCTCCAAGAGGCCGTTCGAAATCTCGGCTATGCAAAGGGCGCGTTCCCAATAGCGGAGAATCTCGCCGAGGAATTTGTTTCGTTGCCGATGTTTCCAGAGTTGACCCAAGAACAGATCGAATACGTCGGTCGCTGCGTTAGCGAAGCGGTGGGAGTGGAAGTACTCGTCTAGAAGGAGTTTTTGAAAACTCTCCAACCAGGCGCAGGACAGTCCGTCGAAGCGGCTTTTTTTTCCGGCGAGGATTCGCCGTTAGAGCCGAAGACGAGCGAGCAATCGCTTCACATG
>QHOR01000350.1:0-1273 GCA_003219395.1 Verrucomicrobiota bacterium
CCATTTTTAGTTTCGACAGTATGGGCAGTTCATTCGACGCCAGGCTCGAGGAACGTGGGCCAGTCGAATTTCGCTTGGCTGTCTACCAGGCCGGTTGGGAGATGTTCCTGGACAAACCTGTCGCGGGATGGGGCGCAGAGAACATACAGCCAGAGCTGGCAAAACGTATAACAGACTTTCATCAAGAGGCCTTCTTCTTCCACAACACTTATCTGGAAATTGCTGCAGAACACGGCCTTTTAGGATTACTTCTCTATTTGTGGATGGTAGTCGCGCTTTTCCGCCTCGGGCGAAAGCCGCTCGCCTCAGCTTTTTCGCCGCACGGCCGTTTTCTCGATGGCCCATTCCGCGGGTTATGGCCAGTGCTGCTTGGTGTCTACCTGTTGAATGCCAGTCTCGTGGTCATGAACTACCAGTTTGTGAACGGCCTGCTGTTCACGATTGCTGGAATGCTGGCGGCACAAAATCGTGCACTGGAGGCTCGAATCCATGCCTTCTCCAACTGAAATCAGCCTACGGGTTGTCTGATCAAATGCCTGTGCCTGGTTTTTCTAGGTCTTTCCGGGCTGGTGAGGTGCCCACGATTGCATACTTGGCGAACCAGTTTCCTTCACAGGTCGAGCCCTATGTGCCAGCCGAGATTCAGGAACTTCGCAGTCGTGGATTTAGGGTGATCCCCAGCAGTGCACGATTCTCTACCACTCCCTTCGACGCTGGGCAAAAGAGCTTCATCTCTGAAACGATGTATCTGCAACCGCTCCGACCATGGTTGTTGGTCCGTGCAGCCTGTTTGTGTTTGCAAAAATCTCGACTGATGAAGGACTTATTCACGCGGATTCTGATCGGAGGAAAGGAAGGGCCGGGCAGGCGTGTGCGCGCGTTGCTTCACACCTGGTTAGGCGCTTACTACGCGCTGCTGCTTAAAGGGCGCGGTGTGGAGCACATCCACGTCCACCATGGCTACTTCGCATCTTGGATTGCGTTGGTGGCGGCACGCCTGCTCAGAGTGAGTTTCAGCATCACCCTACACGGCTCCGATTTGCTCCTGCACAGGGCCTATTTGGACACCAAGCTGGACAACTGCAGCTTTTGTGTGACCGTTTCAGAATTTAACCGGCAACACATTTTGGAACACTTCCCCAGCATCCGGCCAGAGAAAATCACAGTTCAGCATTTGGGGATCGCCTCTGTAGCGCTGGATTCCAATAAATCCGCAACGCGCTTCCCGGCTTCCTTCGTCATGCTGGCCGTTGGACGGTTACATCCCGTGAAG
>QHOR01000350.1:1399-3555 GCA_003219395.1 Verrucomicrobiota bacterium
TGAGAGGCTCATTAAAGATCTGGATTTGCAGGCAGAGGTGGAACTACTGGGCCAGCTCTCCCGTCCTCAGCTTGATTCCTATTATGCGTCGGCCGACTTGGTCGTGCTTACCAGCCGGAGCGAAGGCATCCCCTTGGTGCTGATGGAAGCAATGGCGCGATCCAAAGTTGTGCTTGCACCGAATATCACAGGAATACCGGAATTGGTGATAGATGGGCAGACTGGGTTTTTGTATCGCTCCGGATCTCTCGATGAGTTCGTATCCCGCGTGCAGATGATTCATGAATCTAGAGCCGATCTCGCTCCAATATCCATTGCGGCACACCAACACGTTTCCCAGTATTTCGATCGGGACAAGAACCTGGCTGCTTTCGGCGATCTATTCCTTACGCGTATCAGCGGAAGGACTCAACTGGACTCTCATGCGAATCCTGTACTGCAACAAATATAACTTCGGCTTCAGCGGCACCGAAGTTTATCTATTCGACCTGATGGAACTGATGCGGACAAAGGGACACACGGTAGCACTTTTCTCCATGGCGGATCCGCGCGGGCAGCCCACAAAATACGATCGGCACTTCTTGCCGCTCGTGGATTTCAAAAACGCTGGCCATAGCATGATTGGGCGCGCCAAGCTGGCGGCGCACGCCATTTATTCAGGCGATGCCCGAGTTCGGCTTCGAAAGATGATTGCGGAGTTTCAGCCGGACGTGGCGCACGTGCGCAACATCTATCACCATTTGTCACCCTCGATTCTTTGGGAACTGCAGGCTCAGAGGGTGCCCATCGTCTATCACGTTAATGATTTCAAGCTGCTTTGTCCCAGCTACAACATGGTGTCTCACGGGCATGCCTGTGAGCGTTGCCATAACGCGAAGTTCTGGCACGTGCTCACCGAAGGATGTTACGCCGGATCGCCCGGATCAAAGCTAGTGCTGGCGGCAGAAGCATATTTTCACACTTGGCTGCAGACTTATAGAAAGTGTGTCGACCGGTTCCTGGCGCCCAGCCGGTTCGTCAAGGACAAACTGGTAGAGAACGGATGGGAGGCTGCAAAAATAGATGTGCTACCCCACTTCCAGCGGTTGGCGGCAGCCCCTCCGGAGCATGCAGCTGCGAATGCATCCATGCTGTACTTTGGACGGCTTTCGCCGGAAAAAGGATTGACCGACCTGTTGCAAGCGATGCAACGTCTGCCGAATGTCCAGTTGCGCATTGCCGGAGAGGGACCTAAAAGGTCGGAACTGGAAAAAATGGTGGATTCGCTGGGGTTGGCGAACGTGGAATTCACGGGTCAGCTTGCGGGCGGCGAATTGAACGAGGCGATCGCCGACGCACGGTTCACTGTGCTGCCCTCCAGGGCTTACGAGACGTTCGGAAAAAGCATCCTTGAGTCGTTCGCATTTGGCCGAACTGTCATAGCGTCCGATCTGGGCTCCCGTCGCGAACTGATCCATGAGAACCAAACTGGACTGCTGTTCCCCGCGGGTAATGTGGAACAGCTGACCGAGCAGATTTCATTTCTCCATGAGCGACCGGAGCTAGCAGCTCAGATGGGTGCCGCAGGTCGGGAACTGGTACGGAGCCGGCATTCTCCGGAGACACATTATGCGGCGTTGATGAAACTGTATGAGAAGCTGACTCTAGGCGACAAAAAACCGCCTCCAGCCCGAACGATAGTCGCCGGTGCTCAAGTTCGATTGCGTGTGGCATTTATCGGCGGTCGCGGAGTGATTTCAAAATACAGCGGTATCGAATCCTATTACGAGGAAGTGGGCAAGCGACTAGTAGAGATGGGTCATCAAGTGACAGTCTATTGCCGGTCTTACTTTACTCCTCCGTTAAAAGAACACAATGGGATGCGACTGGTGCGGCTGCCGACATTCCGATCCAAACACCTTGAAACGCTGGTTCACACCTTACTGAGCACTGTGCATGTGCTGTTCACCGGCTGCGATATCGTGCATTATCAATGTTTGGGCCCAGCCCTTTTCTCATGGATCCCGCGACTATTCAGAAAAAAGACAGTAGTAAGCGTGCAAGGCCTGGACTGGCAAAGAAAAAAGTGGGGGCCAATCGCTTCCCTCGTGCTGAGACTCGGAGAGCAGGCTTCCGTGCGGCTGCCCAGCACTACATTGGTCGTCTCGAGAAATCTG
>QHOR01000350.1:3610-4006 GCA_003219395.1 Verrucomicrobiota bacterium
GTTCGACTTCCAGGCTCTCCGAGTGGGGACTCACGGCAGGCAAGTACATTCTGTTTCTCGGCCGTTTTTCGCCCGAGAAAAACTGTCACCTGCTGATTCAGGCTTATGAAAAGCTCCAGACTGCCGTAAAGCTTGTATTGGCGGGTGGCTCTAGTTACTCCGGTGCGTACGCTGTCGAATTGCGCACACGTCAAAACCAGAATATCCGCTTCCTTGACTGGGTTTCTGGCGATGCCTTGGACGAGTTGCTCACCAATGCAATGCTCTTTGTTTTGCCTTCCGACATTGAAGGGCTTTCACTGGCCTTGCTGGATGCGATGGGAGCAGGAGTATGCGTCTTAACCAGTGACATCGCGGAAAATTGCGAACTGGTGGAAGGTACAGGTTTCACATTCA
>QHOR01000025.1:0-5686 GCA_003219395.1 Verrucomicrobiota bacterium
AGAAATGTTAAGCACTCGCGCGCCCGCAGGAACCTGATCGTCGGGCAAATGCTTAGCTTTATCTTCCACATACACCATTGTGTTGAAGGGGACCATTTTGACGCCGATCTCCGGCTCGTATTTCCTGAACAGCTCTTGAGCTTCATACGGCTCATAAAAAGGATTACCGTTTCCATCCTTGCCCGGCCCAGCGTGGTCGCGTCCCACGATAAAATGCGAGCAGCCATGGTTTTTGCGAATTAACGCATGCCAGATTGCTTCTCTGGGACCTGCCATTCGCATCGCAAGCGACAACAATGAAAGCTTCGCCGTACCCTGCGGGAACTTTGGAAGAACGAGTTGATAGCAGCGGACCCGCGTAAAGTAATCTACACCGCGAGGTTTAGTGACTCCCACAGTTGGATGAATCAGCAGGCTGGCTTCCACCTGATGCGCGCGGTGCATGGGATTCCTGGTCTGGAACGCCACGATCCGTCGCCAGCCGAGACGGCCAAATTCTGCCCGTAATTCGCCAGGAGTTGAGCGCAGACTCTTGAAGTCGTACACAGATGGAAGGCGCAGACCTTCGAGGGTGCCTCCGATGTACCAGCGGTTTCCTCTGTTCAGTAGATAATCGACGCCCGGATGAACGGTGCTGGTCGTACCAAAAACTTCCGCGGCTTCAACTTTGAGGTCGGGCTGCCACACATCTTCTACATTCAACACAGCGAGCATCACTCCTTCGGCATCACGCAACGCAATTCTCCGGTCATTCGACTTCAGAGATTTCACAAATTCTTCGGAAACGTCGAGAGTGATCGGCATTGGCCACAGGAGGCCCTTCGTTAGCTTCAGAGAATGACAGACACTTTCGTAATCTGCCTTGTTCATAAAGCCGCGGAGCGGAGAAAAACCACCGCACAACAGCAGTTGCAGGTCGCACACCTGCCGGGCCGTTAGGTCCCAGGAAGGAAAATCCCTGGACTGCTCTTTGAGCTCGGCGGCTCTCTCTTCCCCAACCTTTAGATCAATGAGTTCGTCGCCATGTGGCGGCACAAGATGATTTTGAGTTTGCAAAACAATAAAATTCAGACCTCCCCAACTTTAAACGGTTCGAACACATATTTCGGCCGTCGCGGCGAAGTCTGCGGACGGAGTGCCCGTGACACCGTTGTTGCTAGATTGGACCGCGAGGGCAATCGAGATTCTTCACAGGTTTGAGTCGAATCTGAAAGGGCAAAATCTCCTAATTAGCCCTATTCTCAATACAAAAATGTAACGGTCTCCGTTGCTTCGCTGTCAGTATTACTGGAACCGGAAAAAACCAATCAAAGAAGAACCTACAAGCCAAGCTATGAAACTCCCCCTGTCGAGGTTTATCGCGGCGGGGTCGACCGCGCTCTTCGGCATTATGGCGCGACGTAAGTCACGCAAACGAGCAAAGCCGCACCAGGCTGTCAGAGAGACATTCTGGAGTAAGCTGGTTGAGTTATGGGCGATTCGACGGCGTTGCCGCGAGATCAAACTTCAACAACAACAGGATCTGCCTCTGCGATCAAATGAATGTTCTCCTTCATTTCTTCGCCCTGATTCGCGAGATGTCAGTAATTCTTAAAGTAGAATTTCAGTCGTTGATCCGGACGCCGAGTTCGGCACCCCTGGTGGAATCTTTTGTGAGCCGCTCGCTCCAGTCATTCCTCCCAATATCGGAATCAGGCCAAGACCGGTGACCCTTGCCATCCAGAGGCTTTCAGCGTACGCCGGTTGAGCGTTGAGACCGCAAACGGGAAATGCCGCTCTGATTGAGCTTATCCGCGCCGAGATTCGCAATCGTGAACCACGACCATTCGATTGGTTCATGGAGCAGGTGCTTTATCATCCCGAGCATGGATACTATTCCTCTGGCAAGTGCGTGATCGGCAGAAAAGGCGATTATTTCACTAACGTTAGTGTGGGGCCGCTTTTCGGGCGACTGATGTTGGCACAGTTTGCTGAGATATGGGAAGAACTCGGCAGAATCAACGACTTCGTCATTGTTGAACAGGGCGCACATGATGGCCAGTTCGCGCGCGACGTCCTCCAATGTGCACAAGAATGCAGGCCGGAATTTTTCGAAGCTGCGCGCTACCGAATCATCGAACCATTTCCCGTGTGGCGAGAGTGCCAATCACGGAGACTCGAAGCATTTCGGCACAAGGTTGAATGGCGCAATTCACTTGAACCATTCGTCGGCGTCCATTTTTCAAACGAACTTCTAGACGCCATGCCCGTCCGCTTGATCAGCGCCGGCGTTGAAAAACTTGTTGATTTTCAAAGCGACAAATTCCTGTTTCTCGAACGTCCCGTTTCAATCAGCGCGTTTAATCAAGCCGCGCTCGATTGCGTGGACAACGTGGCAGCAAATTTGCGACGGGGGTACATGATCACCATCGATTATGGGAATTCGGCCGCTGAATTTCACGGAATCGTTCAGGTTCGCGCCGGTCATCGACATCTCGACTCGCCCTTTGAGCAAATTGGTTATGCCGACATCACGATGCAGGTCGATTGGACCAGCATTGCCCGTCGTGCGGAGGCGAATGGATTGCGCATCGCAGGGTTTACTGATCAACATCACTTTCTGACCGGGATCGTTTCCGAGCTAGGTAAGGGTGGTTCACCCGAACCGTGCACCCGCGATCGGAGTCGAGCGCTTCTACCTGATTCGCAAAAATCTAAACGCGCGCTGCAAACATTGTTGCACCCCGAAATGCTCGGACGCGCTTTTCAGGTGCTTTCGCTCGCCAGGAATGTCGACTGCGCCGCGCAGCCTCTGTCAGGCTTCAAATTCGCGCGTGAGCCACGCGCTGCACTCCGACTCTAAATTCCAATGTGCAAATCGGTTGAGGCTGCCGTTCGCCACAATGTCAGCGGCGATCGGAGGCGTCCCAGCCCCCTTCGATGGCCGATTTATTTGCGAGGAAGAAACATTAGCTTTGCATGGCCCAGCTCTTCTCGACCCGCGCGAATGTTCACTCCCGGGTGATCATCGTTGGCGTGGTGGTTCTGGTTTGTGGCGCCGGCTGGGCTACCTCGACGATTTACTGGTCGCCGTATACCACCTACGTCGGTGTGCCGTTCGATCAACCGGTACCATTCAGCCACAAACATCATGTGGGCGATGACGGCATCGATTGCCGATACTGCCATACCTCAGTTGAGAAATCGGCATTCGCAGGATTGCCATCGACTCAAACATGTATGACCTGCCATTCGCAAATCTTCAACGATGCGCCGGTGTTGGGGCCGGTGAGGCAAAGTTTCTCGAGGAGCACTCCACTGAAATGGAATCGCGTTCACGATTTGCCGGGCTACGTCTATTTCGATCACAGCATTCACATCGCAAAAGGCATCGGTTGCTCAACCTGCCACGGGCGAATCGATCAGATGCCGCTCACGCGAAAAACACAGACGCTGTACATGAAATGGTGTCTCGATTGCCATCGTGAGCCGCAAAAATACATCCGTCCGCGCGATAAGGTTTTCGATGTGGCCTGGCAACCGCCGCCAGATCAGCAAGTGCAAGGCGAAAAATTGGTGAGCCGATACCACGTGGATACGACTGGGCGCCTAACGAACTGCGGCACCTGTCACCGATGAGAGGAGTGATCAGTGAACCGTGAACAGTGAACAGAAACCATGACGCGCGAGAGCCAAATACCGATCACCGATCACGGATCACCGATCACGAGAGCAAATTCGTCCGACGAATTTGCTCCTGGAGCTTCAGAGTGGCCGGTGGGCCTCAGCCGTCGAGAATTTCTCCGCCTCAGCGGTGCCACCCTGGCGCTGGCAGGATTGGGCGCCTGCACGAAACAGCCTCTCGAAAAAATTGTTCCCTACGTCGACCAGCCGGAGGTTGTCATTCCCGGCAAGCCGCTCCGATTTGCCACCGCAACGCAGCACAACGGTTTTGGTCAGGGCCTCCTCGTAACAAGTTACGAAGGGCGTCCGACAAAAATCGAAGGGAACCCGACTCATCCGGCGAGCCTTGGCACGACCACTGTATGGGCGCAAGCCGACGTCCTCGATCTCTATGATCCGGACCGGGCTCAAACCGTCACGACCGGTGGAGGAATTAAGACGCTCGATGATTTTTGGAATGCGCTAAATGTTGCACTCGGATCAGTAAAACCTGGAGGCGGCGCGACGCTGCGGATCCTTACCGAGGCGATCAGCTCGCCCACGCTATCGGCCCAATCAACCGACGTATTCCAAAAATTTCCCGCTGCGCGCTGGTGCATTTGGGATCCGTTGAATCGCGATAATCTAGGCGCATCTGAAGGGCTGTGCGATTTTTCCAAGGCGAAAGTCGTTGTCGCACTCGACTCTGACTTTCTGTACGCCCATCCCTGTGCGTTACGGTACGCGCGCGATTTCAGCAACGCGAGGCGCATCATCGATGCCAGCGGTGCGCGCATGAATCGCTTTTACGCCGCAGAACCGACGCCCACAATCACCGGTTCGAACGCGGACCATCGTATTGCGATCGCGGCTCGTGACATTCTGCCGCTTGCACAAGCAATCGCGACTAGAGCGGGCCTGACGGAAGTCGATGGCTTCAAGCCATCCAGTTCATCCGGCGCAAAGATCAATCATGCCTGGCAAGAGTGGATCGAGACCGTCGGCGCAGATCTGAATGCCAATCGCGGTGGCAGCATTATTATCGCCGGCGAAACACAGCCGCCAGAGGTGCACGCTCTCGTGTCACAGATCAACACGAACCTCGGCAACAACGGCGTCACGATCTTGCCCGCACCGCCGCTCGCAGTGCCGCCAAACCGCATCACCTTCCGAGAACTCGTCCATGAGATGCACGCCGGCGCGGTTGAACTGCTCATGGTTCTTGGGGGCAATCCCCGTTACGACGCGCCGGCCGATCTCGATTTCGCCACGGCATTCGAAAAAGTGAAATTGCGCGTGCATCACAGCGTCTATTTCAACGAGACATCGCGTCATTCACACTGGCACATACCAGCTCTGCATTTTCTCGAATCCTGGAGTGACACTCGAGCGTTTGATGGATCCATCTCCGTTGTGCAGCCGCTCAACGAGCCGATGTACACAGGAACATCTGCGCATGAAATTCTGGAAGCTCTCACCGGCCAATCGCCGCGGACTTCGTACGAAATCGTCTATACGCGCTGGCAAACGCAGAATCCGTTACCTGATTTTGAGACGAAATGGCGGACCACGCTGAGCGATGGAGTGGTCCACGGCTTGACTGCACCAGCGACGAATTCGACGCAGCCGATCTCTTCGCTTGGCGCTTCAACGGTTCAGCGCTTCAACGCTTCAACGTCCGGATTGGAAGTTCTCTTTCGTCCCGATGTAAACGTACGCGATGGCCGATACGCGAACAACGGTTGGTTGCAGGAATTGCCACGCCAGTTTTCCAAGCTGGTTTGGGACAACGCAGCATTGATCAGCCCGCAGTTGGCGAAACGAGAGGAGTTGGAGAATGGCGATGTCGTCGATCTCACCTTTCGCGGTCGCATAGTCCAAGCGCCGGTCTGGATTCAGCCCGGCCAGGCAGAAAATTCGGTGACACTGCCACTGGGTTATGGACGCGAAGTAGCGGGCCGGGTTGCGCGCGATGTGGGGTTCAATGCTTACGCGCTGCGAAGCGCTGACGCGTTTTGGTTCGGCGATGGACTAACCATTCGGA
>QHOR01000025.1:5906-13643 GCA_003219395.1 Verrucomicrobiota bacterium
CTGCATTGGGTGTCATGCGTGCACAATTGCTTGTCAGGCGGAGAACAACATTCCGGTGGTCGGCAAGCAACAGGTTGCCATGCACCGTGAGATGCACTGGATTCGCGTGGACACCTATTATTCAGGCGCCGCCGACGATCCCGAATTCACGCACCAGCCCGTGCCATGCATGCATTGCGAGAATGCGCCGTGCGAGCTGGTTTGCCCGGTCGGGGCAACAGTGCACGACGACGAGGGCTTGAACCTGCAGGTGTACAATCGTTGCGTTGGCACGCGATACTGTTCGAACAATTGCCCCTACAAAGTCCGCCGGTTCAATTTCCTCGAATACAACAATCGGCTGAGTCCAACCGAGAAACTGGTAAAGAATCCGGACGTGACCGTGCGTTCGCGCGGCGTCATGGAAAAATGCACGTATTGCATCCAGAGGATCAACGCGGCGCGCATCGCCGCTGAGCTCGAACAGCGGACGATCCGCGACGGCGAGATCGTTCCAGCGTGTGCGCAGGTCTGCCCAGTCGAGGCGATCGTTTTTGGGAATATGAATGATCAAGCTCGGGGAGTTGAATACGCGGCCACGGACCAGTTATCTCGCCAAATTGCGCAATCGGAGTGCGCACAACGGGATCAGTGATCGGTGAACTGTGATCAGTATGAACACGCCTGACGGATCACCGATCACGGATCACCGATCACCATCTTATTCAACGTTTGGGTATCCAACGAATCTTCTTGGTCCCGGGCAGACGTACGAATCGGTCAATCAAACCATCGCCGAGATTCCGCTAAGTCGGCCGCCGATGAGTTGGCGGTTCGGCTTCTTCGTCGCCTTTCTCCTGCTGATGATGTTTCTGGTCGCAATAACGTGGCTGTTCGCGAAAGGCGTCGGAGTCTGGGGCGTTAACATCCCAGTCGCCTGGGGGTTCGCCATTGTGAATTTCGTTTGGTGGGTGGGAATCGCACACGCGGGGACATTCATCTCCGCCATTTTGCTTTTGCTTTTTCAGCATTGGCGCACCGCGATTAACCGTTTCACCGAAGCGATGACGCTATTCGCGGTCGCCTGCGCGGGGTTAATGCCTTTGCTCCACCTGGGGCGACCATGGGTATTTTACTGGCTCTTTCCGTATCCGGACACCATGGGAGTCTGGCCACAATTTCGTAGCCCATTGGTTTGGGACGTTTTTGCAGTCGGTACCTACTTCACAATCTCGTTGTTATTTTGGTACCTCGGTCTGGTCCCGGACCTGGCTACAGTCCGGGATCGTGCCAAGAAGCTCTGGCAAAAAAAAATCTATGGATTTTTTGCGCTGGGATGGCGCAACTCCGCTTCCCATTGGCAACGCCATCAGATCGCTTACCTGCTGTTAGCAGGGCTCGCTACGCCGCTCGTTCTTTCAGTGCACAGCGTGGTCAGCTTTGATTTCTCGGTCGCCATAGTCCCAGGCTGGCACTCGACCATTTTCCCGCCGTACTTTGTGGCAGGCGCGATCTACTCTGGGTTCGCGATGTCACTGAACATCATTATTCCGGTCCGGAAGGTTTACCACCTCGAGCACCTGATCACGGAACGTTATCTGAACAACATGGCCAATATCATGTTGGCGACGGGGATGATTGTTGCCTACGGCTATTTCATTGAGGCGTTCATGGCCTGGTACAGCGGCGATATCTTCGAACGTTACATGATGATGAACCGGGCCTTCGGCCCATATGGCTGGGTCTTTTGGACGTTAATGGTTTTCAATGTGCTCGTACCACAAGCACTCTGGTCGGCGCGCATCCGACGGAACACCGTCTCCCTGTTTATCGTCGCGCTCTTCATCAACATCGGGATGTGGATCGAGCGTTTCGTGATCGTCATCACAAGTCTGAACCGCGACTTCACACCATCGGCCTGGCACATGTTTTCGCCGACAAAATGGGATTGGATGACCCTGTTCGGCAGTGTCGGTCTGTTTCTCACTCTTCAGTTCTTGTTCATACGACTCGTGCCGATGATTTCGATTTCCGAAACGCGCGAACTGATTGCCGAACCTGAAAAAGCAACGATCAAATGAGCCAGCCTTACGGATTGCTCGCAGAATTTTCGAACCACGAAGACTTGCTGCGTGCGGCCAAGGAGGCATACGCGGCCGGATTCCGAAAAATGGACGCGTTCGCACCTTTTCCCGTGGAAGGTCTCCCCGAGGCGCTTGGGAAGAAAACGCGGCTGCCGCTGCTCGTGCTCATTGGTGGAATCATCGGGGGAGTCGGGGCGTATTACATGGAATGGTACGCGAACGCCGTGAGTTACGTGATCAATATCGGCGGCCGTCCGATTCATAGCTGGCCGGCATTCATTCCCATCACGTTCGAGTTAACGGTGCTGGGAGCAGGTCTTACGGCATTCTTTTTTTCATTGGGCTTGAGCGGCCTGCCGCGTCCTCACCATCCGCTCTTCAATGTTCCCGAATTCGAACGCGCGTCGCAGGACCGATTTTTTCTATGCATCGAAACACGCGACTCGAAGTTTAATTCCGACCAAACGCGAGCCTTTCTGAAAAGCCTCAATCCGTTGTCGGTAGCGGAGGTGCCGGAATGAACTCCGGCGAAGTTGGTAGGGCGCGACCGCCGGGCGCGCCGCAGCGTCCACAACGCAAAAAACTTCCGCACGAGAGGCTGCGATGGCCGCGCCCAGAAGAGGAAATTTTCTTTATCACGGTTCGTTGCGAACTACGCGGCAAGAATCAATTCTGCTATCCGAAGATAGCGCGAGGCATTCTTGATTGCGTTGAATTCCGAAACCGAAACAAGGTTTGGTACGCGCATTTGATGTGCTTAATGCCGGACCATTTACACGCGCTAATCTCATTCCCATACGAGCGTCCAATGAAGCAAATCATTGCTAATTGGAAGCGATTTGTGGCTACGAAATTCAAAATCGAGTGGCAACGCGATTTTTTCGATCATCGTCTGCGAAAAGAGGAAAGTTATAGGCAGAAAGCAGATTATATTCGCGCGAATTCGGTTCGCGCAGGACTGGTTACCCAACTGGAACGCTGGCCCTATTTGTGGACGGCTGATCCCCAGGAAAGCACGAGTAGTGAAGGCCGAGCTCTGCGTGACGGCGCGCCCGGCGGTCGTGCCCTACCCTTCGTGCTCAGCGCGATCATCATGTTCAGTGTCGCCTCTTGTCGTCCCGACATGATGAATCAACCCAAAGCCAAACCTCTTTCGGAAAGCGATTTTTTCTCAAACGGAACAAACGCACGGCAACCTCCGGCTCACACGGTTGCCCGCGGCGATGCGCGCGAGAATGCAGAGTTTTACACCGGGCAAATGAATGGAAAGTATGTGACGCAGCTGCCTGTGAAATTGACTCGCGACCTGATGGTTCGCGGCCGCGAACGTTTCAACGCCATTTGCGCTGAATGCCACGACCGCACCGGCAGCGGAAACGGCATGGTGGTCCAACGCGGATTCCCGCAGCCGCCATCCTTTCATGTCGATCGGCTGCGCAACGCGCCGATCGGCCATTTTTTCGACGTCATGACGAATGGTTACGGCGTGATGTCCTCCTACGCCACCCGTGTCGAACCGGAGGATCGATGGGCCATTGCTGCATACATACGCGCTCTACAGCTTAGTCATAACGCCGTGTTATCCGACGTCGATCCTGCCAAGCGAGCAACTCTGGATGACAAGAAATGAACGCGATTCTCGATGGATCCGACAGTCGCGCGAAAAATGTTGCGTTAGGCCTGGGCATTATTGGGATTTCCGGGTGTCTTATTGGCTGGTTCATAGCGCCGCGCGATTTCTTCGTCGCTTATCTCTTCGGGCATTTTTTCTTTCTGGGCCTTTCCCTTGGATCGCTAGCGTTGCTAATGATCCATCATCTGACTGCCGGGGATTGGGGCTATGCTGTGCGGCGCTTTCTCGAGTCCGCAGTCGCCAACTTGCCTCTGCTCGCTCTGCTGTTCGTGCCAATCTTTTTCGGATTGTCGAACCTCTACCCATGGCAAAACCGAGGTGTCGTATCGGCAGATGAAACATTGAAAATGTATTTGAACCCGGCGGGATTTGTCTTTCGCACGGCAATGGTCTTTGCCGTTTGGATCATCATGGCCGGGCGATTGCTCAAGTGGTCCGCAGAACAGGATTTGACCGTTTCCCTCGAACCGACGCGTAAGATGCGAACGTTGAGCGGACCGGGCCTGGTGATTTATCCAGTGACAATGACGTTCGCGGCAGTCGACTGGCTGATGTCGATGGAAGCGGATTGGTATTCGACCATGTTTCCGATTCTAATTTGCATCGGCCATCTCCTGAGTGCGCTTGCGCTGGTGATTTTGCTGCTTGCCTGGGCTGCGCCGTCATCCGCTCTTGCTCCGCTCGCAACCGAGAAAGCCTTTCACGACCTCGGCAACCTACTGCTCGCCTTCACGATGATGTGGGCGTACCTCGCCTTCGGGCAACTGCTTGTGATTTGGTCCGGGAATCTGCCGCACGAAATCTCGTGGTACCTGCACCGCGTCGCGGATGGCTGGAAGTGGATCGCTATCTTTATCGCGCTGTTTCACTTTTTTGTTCCATTTTTCCTTCTGCTGATGCGGGCGGCCAAAGAACGTCGCCGCATGCTAGCTCGCATCGCAGCGTGCGTTCTGGCTGCGCACATCGTCGCGGTTTGGTGGACGATTGCGCCCGGCGTTTACACAAAACAGTTTTATGTCGGATGGCTCGCCCCCGCCGCCTTTCTGGGGATCGGCGGCATCTACGCGTTTGCATTTCTAAAAAATTTAGAGAGGAGGCGGCTGGTTCCCCAGAACGATCCACGGCTCGCGCTTTCTGTGCCCACATGAACGCCACTACCGGGAAACGCGATCACGAACAAAGGGATGTAGACGTCCTGTCGTTACTTACCATCGCGGTTCTGTTGTTCCTTTCCTGCGTGATCATTTCCCTGCTTGTCTGGGCAATGATGCATTACTTCAAATTGCACGAGCCGGTCAGGACGCCCGGGCAGACGAGTCTTCCGGTCACGAGTGCGGAAGAATTTCCCAAGCCACGATTGGAAATTAAAGGCGCTGCAGATCTGGCGAAGCTTCGCGCAGCCGAAGAGGCTGATCTTGATTCATACGGCTGGATCGATCGGTACTCCGGAACGGTGCGCATCCCAGTCGACCGGGCCATGCAACTGCTCTTGGAACGCGGTTTGCCCGAAGTCGGTGCGGGGCAAACACCGCTCAGTCTAATGCAGGCACGGCCGGCGGAGAGCGCTACGCCATCTCAATGAGTCAAAAGCCCATGGGAAAACTGGCGCTCGCACTTGTGTTAATCTGCGCGTTCTCTGCAAAAACGCATGCGTTAACACCGGGCGATCTGAGTCGCGTCACTTTTGAACAACATCCCGGCGTGCAGATCTCACCCGATCTCAATTTTCGCGATGAAAATTCCACGCCGTTTAGGCTCGGTGATCATTTCGGGAAACAGCCGACCATTCTCGTGTTGGGGTATTACCGGTGCCCGATGCTTTGTTCCATGATCAATGATGGACTGATCCATGCACTTCAGGAGCTGCCTCTGAACGTGGGGAGGGACTTTCAAATCATCGAAGTCAGTATCGATCCCGCAGAAACTGGCAGCGCTGCGGTGCAGAAAAAATCAGAGTACGTGAGGGAGTACGGTCGGCCCGGCGCTGCAAACAACTGGCATTTTCTTATGGGGGACGAGCGCTCGATCGCGCAGCTGGCAAATCAAGCCGGCTTTCGCTACGTCCACGATTCGCAGACACATGAATACGCGCATCCAAGCGGAGTCATGGTACTGACGCCCCGGGGAAAAATTTCCCGCTACGTCTTTGGGGTGAGATTGGATGCGAGAGAACTGCGCGACGCGCTTACTGCGGCGAAGGAAGAGAAATCGTCATCGATCATCTCGCAGGTGTTTCTACTTTGTTACCATTATAATCCGATCACTGGGAGATACGGCGCGCTGATTCTGGCGATCTTGCGCGTTAGCAGCCTGGGATTTGTTGCAGCGATTGCGTGGTGGCTTTTTTCAATGACGCGCCGATCAGCCAAGGGCCACGCGCCAATCAATTGAACAATGGACCAGTTCCGTCTGTTCCCGCCGCAGGCCTCCACCACTTCGCACGAAGTCGATGCGTTGTTTTTCGCATTGACGCTGATCTCCCTTTTTTTCATGGCAGTCATTTTTCTGCCAATCATTTTCTTCTGCGTAAAATATCGACGCGGATCTTCAGCCGATCGTTCTAATTCACCCTCCAGTTCATTCTTGATTGAGAGCGGCTGGACGATCGGCCCGATTTTTCTTTCGCTGGGACTCTTCGCTTGGGGCGCTTTCCTCTATTTTCGGATCGAGCGACGACCAACGAATGCCGTCGAGGTCCAGGTCGTCGGCAAACAATGGATGTGGAAACTGCAACACGCGGAAGGCAAACGCGAAATCAACGAGCTGCACGTGCCGATCAATACGAGCGTGGCCCTAACCATGACATCTCAAGACGTCATTCACAGTTTTTTTGTTCCGGCGTTTCGCGTGAAACAGGACGTCGTACCAGGAAAATACACGGGTGAATGGTTCAAGGCGACGAGAGCCGGCGAATATCATATTTTCTGTGCCCAATACTGCGGCACCCAACATTCCCGGATGGTTGGTCGCGTGGTCGTAATGGAGCCAGCTGCCTACGAACGTTGGTTAAAATCGGGTGAACCAGGCGAATCCATCGTGCGAACAGGGGAACGGCTATTTCACGATCGGGGATGCAGCGGCTGCCATGCGCCAAACTCCCAGTTCCATGCCCCGCTGCTACAGGGTCTCTACCGAAATCCGGTTCCGCTTGCCAATGGCACAATGATCACCGCCGATGACGAATATTTGCGCGATTCCATTTTGCAGCCCGGTAAGCAAATCACGGCTGGCTATTCCAACATCATGCCGAGTTTTGCCGGCCATTTGAGCGAGGAAGAAATTATGCAGCTCATAGCGTATCTCAAATACATCGGGAATCAGCCGCCTGCGTCGCGATGAAGAGTGCCATCGAAACCTTTGATCTCACGCCTCTCGCCGTAAGCGGGAACAGGCTGATCGGTCAACGCTGGGCGAAGAAAGACAGACGGCGAGGCTCGCAAGATCGCCGCGGATCCGCCTGTCTCTCTCGGAGAGGGAGAGGATTAAGATGAGGGATTGCTGGCATGATTAGCGACGCGACAGAGATCGACGTCAAAACTGCGGGCCAGTTTGCGCGCGATAATTATCTGAGCGTCCATCATGGCGTACGTTCGTGGTTGTTGACTAAAGATCACAAACGCATCGGTCTGCTTTATCTCTTCACCATTCTGTTTTTCTTTCTGATCGCGAGCGTGGCGGCGGCATTGATGCGAATCGAGCTTGTTACGCCTCAACCGAAGCTGGTCACGTCCGAGACCTATAACAAGCTCTTCACCATCCACGGAGTGTTAATGGTCTGGTTCTTCCTCATCCCATCCATCCCGACCGTGCTCGGCAATTTTATTCTGCCAATGATGATCGGCGCGCGCGATGTGGCGTTTCCAAAGTTGAACCTGTTGAGCTGGTACATTTTTATCGCCGGAGGCGCGCTTGCGCTTTGGTCGCTGATTCATGGCGGTGTAGATACTGGCTGGACCTTCTACACGCCTTACAGCACCACCTACGCAAACACTCATGTGATCTCGATGGCCGCCGGCGTTTTTGTAGCCGGATTTTCCACCA
>QHOR01000025.1:13661-15280 GCA_003219395.1 Verrucomicrobiota bacterium
ATGAACTTCATGGTGACGATCCACAAAATGCGTGCGTCGGGTCTCACCTGGTTTCGATTGCCGCTCTTTGTTTGGTCACTTTACGCGACCAGCTTGATCATGGTGCTGGCCACACCGGTGCTCGCCATTACGCTTGCGCTAATGTCAGTAGAACGTTTCTGGGGCGTTGGAATCTTCGATCCAAAGCTGGGAGGTGATCCGGTTTTATTTCAACATCTCTTCTGGTTCTATTCGCACCCGGCGGTTTACATCATGATTTTGCCGGGCATGGGCGTGATCAGCGAATTGATCACCTGCTTTTCGCGCAAACCGATCTACGGCTACGCCTGGGTCGGATCAGCAAGCATGGCAATCGCTGTTCTTGGATTTTTGGTTTGGGGCCATCACATGTTTGTTTCAAGTCAGTCGGTTTATGCCGGCATGGTTTTTTCCATTCTCAGTTTTCTGGTCGCGGTGCCTTCCGGCGTAAAAGTTTTCAACTGGACAGCGACGCTGCGCAAAGGCTCCATTCATTTTGGTACGCCGATGATTTATGCGTTGGGCTTTATCGGCCTTTTTACCATCGGCGGGCTAACGGGGCTGTTTCTCGCCGCGCTGGCGGTCGATGTGCACGTGCACGACACGTACTTCGTTATCGCACATTTCCATTACATCATGGTGGGCGGAATGGTAATGGCGTTCATGGGCGGCCTTCATTACTGGTGGCCAAAAATTTCAGGGCGCTTGTATCCGGAATTTGCCGGCAAACTCGCAGCCATGATTACATTCATCGGATTCAATCTGACGTTCTTTCCGCAGTTCGTGCTTGGTTATCTCGGCCAACCGCGCCGCTATCACGTCTATCCACCAGAGTTCCAAATTTATCATGTGCTCTCAACTGCCGGTGCTTCCATCCTCGGTGTCGGATATTTAATGCCGCTGATTTATTTCATCTGGGCGTGGAAGCATGGTCGTGTAGCAGGGCCAAACCCATGGCGTGCAACAGGGTTGGAGTGGCAGACACCTTCGCCGCCGCCCGAACATAATTTCCAACAAACTCCGGTCGTGACAGGACCGCCTTATTCGTACTCAGCGGAAAAAGATGTCGACGTTGACCTCGCCAGCATCTGAAGACGCATTCGTCGCTCAGCAATTCGATAATATCGAACAACAGCGCGAGGCGGCAAAGCTCGGCATGTGGATTTTCCTTGCGACAGAAGTGCTATTTTTCGGCGGACTCTTCCTCGGCTACACTGTCTATCGCTTTACGTACGGTCAGGTCTTTGTCGACACCAGTCGCAAGCTCGATGTCCTGCTTGGCGGCACAAACACAGCGGTATTGCTTGTCAGCAGCCTGTTGATGGCGTTCGCGGTTCGTGCGGCAAAACTCGACCAAAGACGCATGCTGACGTGGCTACTCCTGGGGACGGCATTGCTCGGCTGCGTCTTCATGTCGATCAAGGGGGTTGAGTACCACAAGGACTATGTGGACCACCTGGTTCCCGGTCGACATTTTGAGTGGCATGGTCCCGATCCGTACAACGCCGAATTATTTTTCTGGATTTACTTTGCCATGACTGGTCTGCACGCAATTCATGTCACAGTCGGAATTGGAGTCATGCTGGTTTTGGCACTGCTCG
>QHOR01000140.1 GCA_003219395.1 Verrucomicrobiota bacterium
TCACACAAGCCGGTCGCGGTGGCGGCAGGGCTAGGAATGATGGGCATTCACCGCAACGTGATTCATGAGAAGTTCGGAAACTTCATCCTGTTAGGAACTATCTTGTTGGATGCCGAGGTTTCAGACCCTAGCCAGCCGATCGACTACAATCCTTGTCTGGAATGCAAGCTGTGCGTGGCCGCATGTCCTGTAGGCGCCATCTCGCCGGAAGGGCATTTTAACTTCTCGGCCTGCTACACCCATAACTACCGCGAGTTTATGGGCGGCTTCACCGATTGGGTCGAGCAGGTGGCGGACAGCAGGAACGCCCGCGATTATCGCAGCCGAGTCAGCGATGCAGAGTCAGCCTCGATGTGGCAGAGTCTCTCCTACGGGGCAAACTACAAATCGGCGTACTGCCTGGCGGTCTGCCCGGCGGGAGAAGACGTTATTGGGCCGTTCCTCGCTGATCGGAAGACACATCTGAACGAAATCGTGCGGCCACTCCAAGAAAAAGAAGAGACGATTTACGTGACCAACAATTCTGACGCCGAGGTATCTGTCGCCAAACGGTTCCCCAATAAGAAAATCAAACATGTGGGCAACAGCCTGCGACCGAAGACCGTAGAAGTTTTCCTTAACGGAATGCCGCACGTCTTCCAACCAGGCAAGTCGGCGGGATTGAGCGCCACCTTCCACTTCACCTTCACCGGCAGTGAGCAGCGGCAGGCCACTGTCGTGATTCAGGAGCAGAAGATTAGCGTGACAGAGGGGCATGTCGGCGAACCCAGCCTGCACATTACCGCTGACTCGGAAACGTGGATCGGCTTTCTGAGGAAGGAAAAAAACGTGGTGTGGGCATTGCTGCGGCGGACGATTCGCCTGGATGGCCCACTTAGGCTGCTGGTCGCGTTCGGAAAGTGCTTTCCGCAGTAACAGGTTCACACAATCGAGCGGAACTCAAAATGTCGAAACCGAAGATGGATTGTAATGGGTGCAACCTGCGGTTGCGCGACGGTAGGCAGCGGTTTGAAGCGGGCCATTGGTCGGTGCACTCCACAGTTGTAATCCGCCGGCAATTCCATGGGAACGCCGATATTCGACAGGCCGGAACACCTCTAGACAGGGATGCTCCAACCGTGCCCTGGCATTATAGGATCGCATCGTCGTCCCCTAGTACCAGGGAAACGACCCTAACGGGATTCGAACCCGTGTTACCGCCGTGAAAGGGCGGTGTCCTGGGCCTCTAGACGATAGGGTCACAAAAGCGGGGCAATATCAGAAGTGCAATCCTCTCACGCAAGGTAAATTGCCGTCTCTTTTTCCGGGCGCTTTCGCTTTAGACCTATCGCTCCGTGACTACAGCTCAGGGCGAACATCGTGAATCAACGCCGCTGCGCGAGCAGTTGCACCGTGATGTTTACTCAAAACGTCGCGTGCGTTTTGCACAAGACGACGGCGCGCGTCTCCGTCCCGCAGAAGCGCAGCGATCGTCATTTCAAGTGAATCGATATCGCTGACTTGAATCGCGCCCTTCTTCAATACGAGTGCTCTCGCAAGCGTCGCGAAGTTTTCCATGTGCGGACCAAACACGACTGGTTTTTCGGCCATAATTGGTTCTACAGGATTTTGCCCGCCTTGCGCGGTCAGGCTTTTTCCAACGAACACAACAGTGGCGATCCCATACCACCGCTGAAGTTCACCGGTTGTATCAAGCACGATACAGTCTGCATCTGTGTCGTCCGGCAGCTGACGGACCCCTTCGCTCGCCAGCGCCACCCGCAACGGTAGAGCAGCGAGTTCCGCTCGGATTTCACGGACCCGTTCCACGTGGCGCGGCGCAATGAATAACCGCAATGATGCAAATTGCTGACGCAACCGGAGAAAAACTTTGGCCAGAATTTCCTCTTCGCCACGATGCGTACTCCCACCAAACAATACAGGATGCCGTAGATCCGAATCGCTCACGCTGGTTATTTGCGCGTCTTCCTCCGGTTCTGCCGCCTCATCACGCCCATTGGGATCGTATTTGATGCTGCCGACGACACGAACCCGATCGCGCGCAACGCCGATTGCGACCCATCGATCAACATCATCAAGCTCCTGCGCGCACACGACATCCAACAGGCGAAATGTCGGCGCTACAAAGAGTCGAAACCGGCGAAACCTTCGTTCGGACCTTGGGGACAATCGCGCGTTCGCCAATGTGACAGGAATTCGGGTTTGGTGCGCCACTGCCACAAGGTTTGGCCAAACTTCCGCTTCAACCAGCACGACTCGGGTTGGTTTGATCACTGCAAACGCGCGGCGCATGATCGGCCAGTAATCGAGCGGCGTGTACATGACCTCAATCCAAGCCGGAGCATTCTTGTTTGCCAGAGCGAAACCGGTTGTAGTGGTCGTGGTCAGAACGCAGTGCAAATCCGGTTCGAGCGCTTGCAATGCCTTGGCCAGTTTCAACGCGACGTTGACTTCCCCCACGCTAACCGCATGGAGCCAGGTTGATCTTTGCTTCGACAAGCGAACACGGACTTGCGAATCGTAAAGTCCAAAACGCTGTCCAAATTTTTCGCCGTAACCGCCGCGACGAATCATTTTCGCTAAATAGCCCGGCAAAAAAAACAAAAGCCCGACCGGCCAAAATAAGTTGTAGATGAGACGAATCATTAAATTGGGGTTCGCGAATTACGGATTGTGAATCGGTTTTAAAAACAGAACCTCCGTCGCGCCATATTTCTTCTTGCGAATGAGATGCCACACATTTGTTTCAGGAAGAAGTTCAGTTGGCCGTTTCTCCAAAATAAAAGTGCCATCTGCGCCAAGTAATTGAGGCAAGTCTTCGTTTGCCAGCAGTTTTTCGGTGAAGCGCTCACCCTCTTCTGTTTTTTCGTAAGGTGGATCGGCAAAAACAAGATCGAATAGTTCCGAGCCGGAAGCACGCCGAAGGAAATCGAAAACATCCTGCTGTCGAATTCGGCCTTTCAGCTTTGTCCTGGCGAGATTGCGCTCGATGATCTCCGCTGATTGCCTGTCCTGCTCGACAAAAACAGCAGAGGACGCGCCGCGGCTGAGTGCTTCAATTCCAAGTGCACCGCTTCCCGCGAAAAGATCGAGAACCCGCGCTCCAACCACAGCGTCACCCAAACTGGAAAAGATAGCAGCTCTAACGCGGTCCATCGTCGGTCGTACGCCGCGCTTCGGGACCGCCAGGCGAATTCCGCCGGCGCAGCCGGCGATCACCCTCATGGCGACGAGGCTGGCGTCGCCGTTGCAGTAGCTTCAGGCGGCGCTTCCTGCGGCGAAGCAGTTGTTGATTGCGCGCCCGGTACTGTTTCTTCGATCTGTTTCTTTTTCTTCTTTGCTCGCGCCTTTTTTCCGCCTCCGAAGAAGCTGTTAATCATATTGCTAAGATCACGGCCGACCAATCGGTCCATTAGGTTTGTGCTGGGGCGATCGATCGTGCCGCCCACCTGAAAATCAATCGCAGAATAGCCCGGCTCATTGATCGGTTGAAAATTCTGCCGGATCGCTTTGAATAATTGGCCACGAATTTTGTCGTTGATCGCCAGTCGAGAATCAAGTTTTAGCCTTCCATCAAACGCGACTGTTCCGGATGCTGTGAGACGAACATTCGGGGACTGCAAAATCAATTCGTCAATTGTGACCAGGCCTGCATTCACGTGATATTTTGCCTCCGCTTGTTCGAGTTGAAGCTCTCTGAGCTCCTCGATCTGAAGAAGTTCCCCGAGTAACACCAACAAACTATATTGTTGGACCCGGCCATCGCGCAGAGAGATTTCGCCGTTGCCTGTAAACGCCTCAGGATCGGCTGTCTTGCCGAACGCTTGGAAGTTTCCCTCCAATTTGCCCTGCACCATGCCCTTGGGGCCACCAGCGTTTGCGACAATCTGGTCGGCCAGCACATCGTGAAACTTTACGCTCGTGGTAAACGGAGAATCCTCCGCTTCCGGTTGCATGGCAAAATAGCCGTTGATTTCGCCGTTAGCTGCGCGCGCCGAAATCTTGGAAAGCTCCAGCACATCCGGCTCATAGCGCAGTGGAGAACGCAGTTGCTCCAGAAAAAAACGATCCTGCAAAGAAATTCGCGCCACCTTCGTGTCGCCGTGGAGCGCCAGCGCGCTGCGAATGCTGGTCCGAAAGTCTACCCCGTTGAAACTCGCAAGGAGTCTGCCGGTGTGATCGAGAAAACTAAAATTGCCGTTCTTGATACTGACACGCCTAACCTCGGGAGGCATCGCCAGTGTGGGTTCCTGTTTGGGAGGTCGATCATTGGCTGGCGACTGAACCGGAGAAGGAAAATCCGCCGGAGTATTGGCAGCAATAGGAGCGGTCTGTGCTTGAGCAGTTGGAGCCGGTTCGGTTTCTGCTTCCGGGTGAGACCCAGTTCGAGCGGGGGCGTTTGTTCCTCCTGATCTGGGTAACTTCCATTTTCCTTGCGCGTCTTGCAGCCAAACTACCTTTGGATTCACGAGCGCAACTTCTTTGACCACCAGGCGCCGGGAAAAAAGCGAGAGGAATCGAACGCGCAGCCGAAATGTTTTTGCTTCCAGGAAATGTTTCGGGGCAGCTGGCGAAGTTTGTCCCATCGTGATACCGCTTAGCTCCAGGCCTCCCCATGGCGTCACGCTCATGCTACGGATTCCCAGCGTGGTGCCGAGCCGCCGGCTCAACTCCTGTTGAATTTTCGCGTGCGTACCTTGTGATTGCACATACAGATTCACACCGGTCAGCAGAACCGCGCCAAGTGCAATCACCGCCCCTAGAGCAATCAATGCACTCCGGCGCAATTTTTTCACTGTGAGACGTTACCCAGTCCAAGTTTGAAGAAAAGGTGAAAGCCCTCTGCTACTTTCCCTTGTGACCGATACGATTGTCATTCTCAATCCAACCGCCGGCAGCCCGGAACACATTCGGAGTTGGCAGGAACGCATCGAGTTACTCGCAGGCGATTGCACGGTCCGCGTCACAGCACATTCTGGCGAAGCGGAGGCGCTGGCCAGGAGCGCCGTCGAAGCGGGATTTAAGCGGATCGTCGCAGCAGGGGGCGATGGAACAGTTAGCCAGGTAGCAAACGGCCTCAGCGGCAGCAATGCCATGCTGGGCGTGCTTCCCATGGGCACTGTGAACGTTTTCGCGATGGAGCTCGGGCTGCCATCGCACAATCTCCAGCGGTGCTGGGATATTATCAAAGGTACAAACGTTCGTCTGGTCGATCTACCGAGCGCGAATGGAAAACATTTTGTCCAGCTTGGCGGAGTAGGACTGGACGCACAGGTGGTGAAAGAGACCAGCCTCGCTTTCAAACGCAGTTTCGGGCCGCTGAGCTATCTCATCTCGGCAGCGCACATCGCGGCACGCCAACCACCCAAGCTCGTCATCGAGTCGGAGCATACTCCTGTGGAAGAAGGATCGTTCGTTCTCATTGGAAATGGGCGGCTTTATGGAGGGCCTTTTCCGTTTTTTAAACACGCTATCATCAACGACGGATTGTTTGACGTCGTCGTCTTCAAACGGCTCGGCTACCTCGAAATCGTTAAGTATCTCCAGGACGTTGTATTCAGCTCCGACATTAACGCGCCAGAAATCGAATATTTTCAGACACGACAGTTGCGGATAACGAGCGAACAGGACGTTCCGCTGGAGCTCGATGGTGAACTTGCAGGCAATTGCCCGGTTGATTTTCGAATTCGGAAGAGAGCGCTTCGCGTTCTGGCGCCTCACCCTTCACCGTGATGAAGCCTGGACAGTTTTAGATCACATCCGTGAGCTAAATTTGTCCGCCCAATGTCGATTCCGTTCAACCGGCTGCGTGAACTGGTCTTTCAAGCAAATTCGAATGATCTTTGGCCGATGCTGCGTAGTGATCATTGGATTCGCCAAAAAGCTGCTGGTTCAATTAACCCTGCACAGGTCGAAACTGTCCTGATTCAGCTCAGCGAACACTGGCCAGAAACCGCCCAGCCTCTTGCTGAGATCGTCGAACAATTCCCGTTGGGCGAGGCTGCGCTGCTTCATCTTCTTGCCGTCTCCAGTATTTGCGCGGCGCGTCTCACACACGATCCCGATATCCTTCTGTGGCTGTGCCAGCCACAAATCTGCGCGGCGCCTCGCGGCTACGCCGAGATGCTCGGCTATCTGCAAAGATCGGCTGGCAACTCAATCGCAGACCAGGGTTTTTCTGCTCTTCGGCTGTGGAAAGGCCGTGAGATGACGCGCATCGCAGTGCGCGAGCTTGCGAACGTGGCGTCGCTGGAGGAAACCACCGGTGAGCTTTCGCAGGTGGCGGAAATTTGCATCCGCAATGTTTTCGAACATTGGAACGCCGAATTGCGACAACAATATGGATCGCCCAAGGCGGAATTCGCCATTCTTGCGCTGGGCAAACTTGGGGGCGGAGAGCTAAATCACAGCTCAGACG
>QHOR01000351.1:0-2739 GCA_003219395.1 Verrucomicrobiota bacterium
AAATGCACGCTGTTCGAGTTACTGGATGCCCAGAACAACACGGGTGTTATACTGACAGAATCGTTTGCGATGCATCCAGGTGCGAGCGTCAGCGGGCTTTATTTTTCGCATCCGGAGGCAAAATATTTTGGAGTCGGCCAGATTGGACGTGATCAGGTACTGGATTACGCAACCCGGCGTGGCGAATCGTTGCCCATAGTGGAAAAGCGACTCTCCCCAAATTTGGATTACAATGTTTGACCGGTGAAACGGCGCGGATGCGTAACACGCTGAACCGTGATACTAATTTCGCTCAGTGCGGGGCGTAGCTTAGCTTGGTAGAGCGCGTGGTTTGGGACCACGAGGTCGGAGGTTCAAATCCTCTCGCCCCGATATCAATCCTCGAATGCTGAAGAATGTCTTATTGCTACGTTCTGCGGATCCAAAAAACTGGGCGACGCTATGTGGGTTCGTGCGAGGATTTAACTGAGCGACTGCGACGCCACAACGCCGGCGATTCTAAGGCGACGAAACGGGATACCGTGGGTCCTCGTCGAAAGTGAAAGCTAAGCCACTCGTTCTAAAGCAGCACAACGTGAGCGATACTACAAGACGGGACGAGGCAGGGATGAAGTTGATCGACTAGCGCGGTCGCCGCGGCGATAGGTCGGAAGTTGAAATCCTCTCGCCCCGGACATGAAACGCCATGCGTCTTGCGTTATATTGGCGTCATAAAATCGGGAATGAAAACATACGGTTGGATCATTTTAGTAGTGTTGATCACCGCGACAGTGAGTCTGCACGGGCAGGACGCAGCACCGCCTTCTGTCGACCTTTATGAGGAGGAGAAAGAGGCAGAACCAACGCCCCCACCGCGACCACCCAATGGCCCAGAGCTGCCAGAAATATCGCAGCTTGATCAAACTTTTAAGCAACCAAGGTCATTGGGACCGCAAGCTGATGAACTGCGGCTGCACAAGGAATGGAGACAACTGAAAAACCGCACGGTAAACGATGCAAAAGTGCAGGCGGCAAAGGCCTTTGCCCAGGCTGCACGGACTGATCTAGAAAAGAGGAATCGGCTCCGTGATTACTATAACATCTATTATGAGCGCATGTCGGCGCTGGCTACGACTCCCGAAATCAAGTTGGCCTTGCAGGCACTAAAGAGTTCCCATCAGGGACTGCTGGCTCAGCCACGCGTCCGACCAACTCCGGACACCTCTACACCCAGCCCAACCCCGTCTGCGACACCCGCGCCTAAAAAGCTCGCAGATAAACATAAAAAGAAGAAAGAGAAACATCACAAGCGGTTTTGATTCGCTATCTTGCCAGCCCACAGTCGTTGCGGTATTCCTAAATCGGATTTCGCTTTTGGCGCGTTCGTCTAGTGGTTAGGACACAGCCCTCTCAAGGCTGGTACACGGGTTCGACTCCCGTACGCGCTGCAACCCCTCTAAAAAGGCATTTTCACAGGTAAATTCGCGAGGGACAATGGGCGAAACGCCGCGAACGGTTCCTGTATGGTTCCGATACATTCCAAACGGTTCGACAAGTAATTTGTCGCACCTGTTGCAGCATGTGCCATTCTCCCGCGGATTTGTTGAAGTGTGCGGCGAGCGTCAAGTCATCGCGCGCTCAATTCGACGCTACGCAGAGCCAGGGAAGCGGGTCGGGTTGATTTATTGTTGCGTCTCGAGTAGGAAAAGTTTCAATCGACACATGAAACGACCAAATGCAGCAGTGCGGATAATTTGTTGGGTGACATTGATAGTTGTGATGGCATTGGTGTTGCCAGCTCAATCGCGCGACAGGCACATCGCTACGACGACGCAGCGAAACGGGGCTGTTGAAAGCATCGGCACGGTTGGAAAGCCGATAGCGGGAGTAACTGGGACACCGAGACAACGCCCGACTCCGCATCCGCGCCCCACGCGGCCGGTGAAATTCTAGCAACGGTCTTTCAACGCCGCCGACATGGGGCGAAAATGTTTGTCGTCCGCCAGTTACTTCGCATTCTACCGCGATCTTGAGAAGCGGGGCGGGCCTAGGGCGCAATTGTTGCAACCATCTTGCAACCGCCAAACGTACCCGAGAGAAGGCATAAGCCCTCTCAAGGCTGGTACACGGGTTCGACTCCCGTACGCGCAGCACACTCGACGATCTATGGGAGTTCCATCACACTTCCAAGGCCTGCGTAGTTATATTGAGAACCGAATGCTCTTTGAAATGCAGCAAACGCGGGCTCGCCTGTGCAGTGCCCCAGTGCTACGCGATCAACCTTCCATCGGTCATGCAACGCTGTCACAATCCGCGCAATCTCCGAATCTGGAGTTGTGACAAGGTGGAGTCCTCCAACGATGGCGTACACGTGCTTGTCAATTAGGGTCGACGCTTCGAGGATCCGTTCAATTCCCGGATGCGAACATCCTACCACCAGGATCAATCCTTTCGGTGTCTCAATTGCAAGCGAGAGCTCACGCAACTCCAAAGTCCCCGGCGTCTGTGACACGGTTGCGATCACAGATATTCCCGGTGCAACTTTCGTTAGACCGTCAATTAGAACAAAGTTCGCGCTTGGCCACGGCGTGCCGAAGGTCATCGTCTGCGGCGGCTTCCCATTGTAGTACCGCATATCGTCAGGCAGTGAGGCCTCTTGGCGATAGAAGGTTCCAGGCAGCGAAGCGCCAAACACTCCGAATCCTTCTTTCGGAGCGAAGATCTTCACCTGCGGATTCACCATCAACAGGTGATTCATAC
>QHOR01000351.1:2822-4135 GCA_003219395.1 Verrucomicrobiota bacterium
GCATTGTTGCCAGTATCGAAAAGGATACGCTTACCGCCGAATTCCAGCAAAGCGGAGTATCCCCAATCCTTTTTCATGCCGGAAGGTTTGCCAAACGCATCATAAAGGATTGTGATGCGATCCTGCACCGGGTCTGCGGATATCCGCAGAGCGCCGAGCAACACCAGACCGATGATGAGCCTCGCACGAGTTGCAGACTGCATGTTCTTCGCCTTCGCTAAGTCGAGATATCGGTATAGGACTTACGGCAATCGGATCGCATTTCGCAATCTAAACGTACCCTCGATGACGTATCATTTTGCGCTGATCCTGCAAAGTGGTGTGTTAGCGAGGCAACGCCATGGTTTAATCCTCAAGGACAAGCGCATATCGTGTCCACCGCATCACGATTATGAACATGGCTTTTCATTGATCCGCAGCTTGCGAGCATGAGCCCGACGATCAAGATCAGTATTGTTTTCATTGGTCTCTTCCTTCGATTCAATCACAAAGTGTAGTGAGCCGTAAAGCGTGTAAGGAAAGACGACCCTTCATTTTAAATTTGCTTGCATTACAAAAACAAAATCCAACCCTTACGCGCCGAGCGATAAAACCTTAGAGGCATGGCTGATGGCGGATATCCTAATGAGATCGAGCGGATGCTCAAGGTCATGGCGCTGGTACCTCCGTACGGCTGGGGAATACTTTTGGCGGAAGTTCAAAAGAAGATTGGTAGCGATGCACTCCAACGGATAATCGAGCGGGTGTATCATGAAACCGACCGTCGCAAGATTGAAGATTTGAAACGTGCGCTCGCGCTGATCAAAGCGGGTGGAAACAACTGATAACATGGCGTCAACCCGACAAACGCGCCCAATGTCGATGAGCTTGGGGGTCTGTTAGTCCTCACAAACCATCGACGCGATGCAAGCGGCCACAGAAGTGGGCCCGGCGAACATCTAGTAACAATCGAATAACGGTGAGGCGTACACGTTTGGAGATGCAGCCCCCTCAACGCTCATACATCCGTTCGACTCCCGCACGCGGTGCCAAATGTGAAAACGGCCCGTATGGTCGCGCCGATGAGATTCAAGGCGAGTCGCGGTTGTCAGTGAATCAAAAACTAGTCCAGCGCAGCCTGTGGCGTGGAAAGCGTTTGGTTATGCGAGCGAATGAAAAGGTAATTATGTTTGTGGAAGTTCAATCAGCGCTTCGCCCTTGCGGCGAATTGCCTCGACAAGCTGGCGAGACGTTTCTGAAACTCCCCAGTTATGAAAGCAAACATGCCACCAGGTCTAATCACATTTGCACTCGTCTGCTTTGCGCTCGTCCAA
>QHOR01000141.1 GCA_003219395.1 Verrucomicrobiota bacterium
TCGCTAGCATTCTCTGGCGCGCCGCCTGCATCCGCTTGATCATCACCGGCGCCATGCGTTTGAGCAGCTCATAGCCCAACGAAGGATCGCGCTCGCAGTACTCGCGCAGGATCGTGCCGTGAAAAAAGGCGGCTTCGGTCGGCTCTACTCCGCGAGCGGTGAAACGCCAGAATTTGGAGGCGGGGCAAGAATCGATTTGCTTACCAAGTATTCCACATCGGATTTGGCACTCGGGTAAAGTGTTGCCTCGCCTGCGACATTCGCAGACAGGCTCTTGTTGTATCCGCTGCAATTTGTTCGCGTCAGCCTCTATTTCTGCTCTTCAGCACCGAAATAAATATCTCCAGGCACGCAGCGCAGATCGCCCAGACCGACGCGACACTGCAACCCAAATGCAGCCAATCCATACTTCCTCCCTCCTGTCAGTTAAACCGAACAGCCCGGCATCTCCGCTACTGTAAGATCCACTAAATCCCCAGTGGGGCTTCAATGCGGACTTTAGGATATATCGCGAGTCGGCACCAGTGTGCTGGCAAAAGAATAGCCGCCTCGCTAAGAATTAGGTTACTAAAATGTAACCTAACTTGGATCGCATCCGCAACGCATTGCCAATCATTTACACTTCGTGATCAGCGGGTCTAGCACTTCGCGGACTTTCTTCTCACCGAATTCGGGGACGAGCACGACCCACTTGCGTTGCACATCTTTGTTTCGGGCCGCCATTATCGGACGTCAACGATACGAAAAGCGGTAAGCGCCGCGAGATGAACACCCAGCTCAGTTTCATACTGCCTGCGAGCTTGGATTTCGTGGGAGCCTAGCGGAATGGCAGCGCCTCATGGGAGCAGTTGCGAGGATTCGCGAAATCCTGGGCAGCAAGAACATGCGCTAGAAGAAACAGTGCAACAACCTGCGAGGGGCCAGGGTCCACGGGGACCTACCCTTGGCGCGGTGTGACATGAATAAGCACGGTGTCCAACAACCGCCTCTCCGCCATCGCTGAGTGCTCGCAGTTTGCTGCAACAGTTTGATGATACCCAGATGGTGATTCGCTGGGCAAGCTTAAATCAACCTGATTCAACGGCTGAATGAGGGGTAGGAGTTCGCGCATCCGCGTTCTGATTCAGGTCTGACAAATTGAGTTGAAAACGGACAATGATGGGAACTTAGCTTCGCGGTTACCGTAGAACGGAGTGAAAGCTCTATCGGAGGCGCCTGATTCAATGACAGCGAGCAATCTTGCTATCGAGCCCGTACGTGGCTCATCGCTTTCCTCAGTAGATGGCACTCCACAATCGATGGAGTTCAATCTCTTCAAAACACTCGATGGCCTGATCAATGGCTGGTGTGAGCGTCGGGCACTCCGTCCACTCGCCTACTTGCTGCCCGCTTATTCGGGAGTCTTCGTCCACACTGACCAGCAGTTTCAGTTGCTCGAAGCATTGAAGAATCTGAATCGACTTTCTCTTAATCATCTGACGTTAGAAGAATTACGGCTAGTCACCGAGGCACTTGATTTCCTCGATCAACGACTTCGGACACGAGTCATCTGACCGAGGAGCGGCGGCCAATCCCCTGCGCGAGCCTAGACTCAAGCGGCGGCAAAGACCTGCCCGAATTACAGCGTTTAGGAGGACTCTCACAAGCGCGACCTCATTGCGGTAACTTCATAGCTGCTTGCGGGTGCTTGTGAATGCGTCGTGCGTTAGCAAGACTCCTTCTCGAGGATCATCCGTCAATCGCGAAGCAAAGCTGTAAACGGCGGGATAATAACGAGCGACCAAAGTATTAAAATTGCTGGACATCCGGAGGCTAGCCTTCAAGCAGCCGTGCTAGAAAGGGCAATACTAACTTCTTTCGAGAACTTTCCGCGGCAGTTCTCGGAGAAGGATGTGAGAAATAGCCCCCCAACCCTCAGATCAAGTTTCTCCTGGATTGCCACAGCGGCTGTCCAGCAATCACAACCTAACAACTACAACACAATAGATAAGCAATAGAATGATAAAACCAATAACAACGCTCGCGGCACTAATCGCCATGAGCACGATTGCGCTGGCTAAACCGGCGCCCACACCTAAACCAACGCTGTCGACCCCAACGATGAGTTGTTTTAGTTCCACCCCATCATCCATCACCGTGCAGGTTCAAGCGGGTGCGACAGGCGCTCCGGCGGGCTTCTCACTTCAGTGGATGAAAACTGCTGACCTTCAAGCGGTGGGTGGCGTTTGGCCGGAAGATGGTTTTTGTAAGGCCAGTTTCAGTGGCGTGCCTTGGTGCAGCAATTACAATCTTGCTCCCTACGCAACAATCACCGTTGAAGTAGGCGATGTCCTATTCGATGCATGCGGAGCGAGTTCACAGAATTGCTCCCGAATTCCATTGGATTGCAACACGCAATACTCGTTTAGAGCATTCGCACACGCGAACTCGACGTACAATCGTAGCGCCTTTTCAGCCACTACATCCTGCTCAACCGAATCTTGTGTCAGTGACGGCGGCTGTACTTATACGCAAGGCTTTTGGGCTACACATGGTCCGATTCCTGTTGGCAACAACCAGAATCTATGGCCTGTCACCACTCTCACGCTTGGCAGTGTCAGCTACACTGACCTCCAGCTGCTGTCGATTTTCAACACGCCAGCACAAGGCAATGGCCTGCTAACGTTGGCGCATCAGTTAGTCGCGGCCAAGCTGAATATCGCCAATGGCGCAGATTCAGCGGATATTGCACAGGCGATCTCTGATGCTGACGCGTTGATTGGAAGCTTGGTAGTTCCGCCCGTCGGCGGCGGGTTCCTCGCGCCAGGTGCGACAAGCACACTGGTTCAAGCTCTTACTGCGTACAACGAAGGCGTGACTGGCCCCGGCCACTGCCAATAATTCATTTCGAACCCTGCCGCCCTTAAAAAGGCGGCAGAACAGAGATGAACGAACGGTGGTAGCCCTGCGTCAACGCGAGCAGCGAGCCGCAGAGCAGGTGAGTAACATGGTGTTTGCATAACACAAGTATCTGAGTGGCCAATCCTTCGGCGAACGTCGACTTTTCGCCTTAAACTGCACGTTCCTTCCTGCTGACTTTGCGCAACCCGCGAATTATTGGTCGAATACTTTCTTAACATCGCCGATTTTGCGCTCGACCTTCCCGCCTGCTTTTTCGACCGTCCCGCGATCGCGCAAATCTGGATTCCCTGTCGCCTTGCCAGCCTTTTCTTTGGCTTTTCCCTTCGCTTCGTTGAATCCTCCCTTGATTTTATCCTTTGTGCTCGATTTCATAAAGACAAAATCGCGCGCTATGGACGCGGCGGTTGTTAAGATGAATGAAACTGCAGGAGATCGATAACAGGGACAGGCAAAGCGCGGAGCCGACTCCCGCCGTTTTGTTCTAGCATGCAAAATCGAGCAGCTGGAAAAACAGCCAGAAAAAGTCACTGCTGGCCTGCAGAAGGTGAACGCTCACCTCGAAGCGAACAAGCCCACACCGCAAGTGATTACTAACAATCAGTGAAGCCGCAGTACCGCAGCCTAACTTCGCAGTTTTCGATCCGCGTCGTCAAACGCGATGGTGGCTTCGAGATTGCCGGTCGAATCCAGAATCCGGATCTCTCCCGAGCGAAAGCACGCGCGGGTTTCGGCATACTCGATGGCCTGACGTTTCTCTGCGAACGCTGACAGCGGTCCATCCGAGTGAACGACAACCTCGCGGTGTGCATCAACGACCCAGATGGTTTGCGCGGTAGAAGCTACGATTACGACGCAACCCGACGCCATCCCGCTTTGCTACGGCACAACCGTCAACGTGAGGTCATTGCCATCGCCGCCTGCGTAATTCACCTGGTAAGTATTGCTATTGCTGGTGAACGTCGCACCGTCTGGAAGATTGCTGAACGTGCCTGCAATTGGATCAGCCGATGTGTTGTTAATCACAGTGAAGACTGTGCCAACCGGGAGCGTACCGTTGCCGGTGTCGAGAAAGTCAAACTGCGCGCCGGGACTAACACTTACGCCAACTGCCGCGACCTGATCGGTCACGCTCGTGCTGCTATCGACCGCGACGCAACGCATCGGCGTTTGGACGAGATAACGCGGTTGCTACGAGACGCACAGGCTGCAACCGAATAGACACACACCAGACGCCATTCCACACACACGCGCGCGCGCGTGTATGTGAACGTCGCAACTCGCGGCGAAGGAGCCGACGATTTTCTCGAAGCGCGATCGCCGTGGAGCGGGTCCCAGAGGGGGAGCAGTTTTAAGGCGCCGTAGCTCAGCATGAGCGGCGTAATTCGTGGGCAACAGGGTTTGGTGCGGATTGAACGCGCCACACCTTATAATCGGTAAGTCGAGTCTCGCGACAACCGCCGGGGGAGTTTTTGCTACGGCTCCCGTGTCGCCGTTCCCGTACCTAATCCTCCCGTAGTCTGGGTGAACCAATACTTCTGTCCACCCGGTCCGACGTACAGGTTAAGGGTAGGGCCGTTGGGGACTGACAGGGTTCCCGTGCAGTCCGCTGCGACCGTATAGGTTCCTCCAAATCCGCCGGTGTTGAGAATAGTCGTGCCCCCGATGTTCACAGTACCGAATTCATTGAACCACGTACCATCTCCGTTGAAGCGTTTGCCTTCCATAACGGTTTTCGGTACCAGGTTCCCACCGATGTTTGCGTACCCGTCCCAGCTCGACAAATACAAGCCCCTCAGCGTGTGCTCGCTGCAAACTTGCGAGTCGGCTGCCGCCGCCGCCGTACCGGATGTGCCCATTGCGATTACCGCGACTAGGCAGGCCAACGCACAGGCGAAAAGCAAGTAGCTTGTTGTGCTTTTAACTAATTTTGTTTTCATGATCATTCTTCTTTCTAGTTTCCTTTTATTGTTTCTTGTTCAGGTTGGATTGTTTGGATTAATTGCAATCCAGTTCCGCGTGGAACCGGGAATCACTCTCGGGCGAGGCTTTTCCCAGCCTCAGTTCGGTTGACTTGGGGCTCCAGTTGGATTCTGGAAATCGCGTAAAGCGGTGTCCCAGCGAAGGTCCAGCCCCACGGGCTTCTTCAGCCCGGCCAAAGATGCGTTGAAACGTCGACTGACGTAATCAAAGCCTGGTGTAGGGCCCGACCCTGCAAATGTCGAGCTTAATTTGCGGTCGCCCACAAAGAACTTAAGGCCGGGGCCCTTCTGCGCCACATTACATCTAACGACAATGAGATAACCCACGGCAGGGCGTCGTAACAATCACTGTGAACGCATTTCGATGTGGGGCCGTTGCCTTCATCGATTGGTTAGGTGATTCGCGTTCTCTGATCAATGACCTGGTGAGCTTTCTGGGCATCTTCCAAGTGAACGAATATTTCAATCCTATTACTTCGCAGAAGTAGCGGCCGTAGCGTGGAAACTTGGCGTCCCATCGCTCCAACCCGCTGGCATCCGCGATCTGGAAACGCACGCCTTGCTCAAACCTCTTCAAGATGCGTCTTGTATCGAAAGGACGGAAATAGCCATGGCTGCGATACGGGTCTTCGCTGCGATCTTCCGACTTAAGCGGTTCGCGACATGGGATGACCTAACTAGAATAGACGGCATTTTGTCATCTATTTCTGCCTCCATAGAAGGAAGTGTCCGTTAAAAAAGACGGCGGAATGGCAAGCGGAGGTTTTACCCGCAGGGTGGTCGAGGCTGCCCAGCTTTCACGCACGGTTCCAAGCGCCGCCGACTGTGATTCGATCCGCTCCGATCCAGAAGCGCAATCGGAAATTTTCTACCGTCCGTTCTACGGTCGGGCAAGATTTTCATGCAAAACCGCGCAATTCTGCGCAACGCACTGCGAAAGCAAAATTACGAATTACCTAGCGTCAGCAACAACATGCAAAGCAGTGAACCGCTGCGCAATTCGTTAGGCTTGACGTATGAGTCCCCTGCGCTAACCGCTGAGCTACAGGCCCGGATCATAGGTGAACGGTGACTGCGGAGAACTTTTGGTTGCGTTTTTCATGGTTACCTTCTGCGGTCACCCCTACGAAACCGCAAAAAATGCCAAAAACAGGCAACGACGCGACATCAAGATCTGCTTCGCCATAAGTCCGGACGGTATTATGCCAGAGCGTTCGCAAACGGCAAAGAAATGTGGAAAGCGCTCAAGACCGCGCACCTGGGCGTGGCGCAAGCTCGGGTGGCGGAATTCCTAAACTGTGCTGACGGTCATCAGCAATTGCGACGATTTGCCCACAAGCGATCGATCTTTCGATCTTACAACCTCAATCCCTACTTGACACGTATGAATTACAGTGATTTCCTATCGTCGTAGTATGAATTCGCAGAGAGAACACTGAAAGAGCACCATCATGAAAGAGACATTCTTCGGTAAAATGCGCGACTTGTGGGCGATTCGCCGGCGTTGCCAACAGATCAACATCCAAAGGTCAAATCGGTATTCACGATCAAGCAAAATTTATGGCGGAACGCGGCGATTTTCTAAAATTATGTTGCCCAAGAGGACTCACGCTTAGATCAAATCGACAGGCAGCTTCGACTCGTTCGTTGAGAGCAATCGTGTCTGAACATGCGACTGGCCAGACTGTTCGCCCGTTGGATCATCGTTGCGATACAGCCCCAGGATAAAACCGGATCCGCTGCGCCTGTCTGCGATGTGTTGGGCGCTCGTTAGCCGCAGCCAGAAGACACAAAGCAAAAACCGCAGCGCCGAAAGGCCAGCGATATCGTGGTGATTGAAGCTCGCCAGCCGTTTTGTCGCGCACTGATCTTCAATCACTGTCATCACCAAAAAGCGCTGAAAGTGCTAATTCGTGTGTGATCCTTTCAACTTCACGAAACGCAGTCAGCAATTCATCTGAGCGAATGACAAACCTTTTGCCGTTATCGCGGTCTGCGTCAACAGTCCAGACCGTTCGCCCTTCGGAATCAACAGCTCGGATCCAGCCCAAACTCCACCCCAGCTTGCTGAGCTTGTCGGCTATAAGCTCGCAGGAGTTCACCGGCAGATTCTGCCTTTTTGCGTGCCACAGGGC
>QHOR01000142.1:0-4432 GCA_003219395.1 Verrucomicrobiota bacterium
CAATTGACCCGAATTTTACATGACTATGCTGACCCGTTAACGGCTGTCGCCTGGCTGTTTTTTGGCCGTGTTAGTCACGCCACAATCGATTGATTTTTTTGTTAGTAAGCAGTTGGTGAACAGTTGCAGAGCTACCCTAAAGCTCGCCAAACCCAATTTTTGAAGTAGCGCACGTGCCCTGTGGCCATGGATATCCGCCTCGCCGATAAGGGCGATGGATTACGGTTGAGACCGTTTTGCAGAGAAACGATCAACAGCATAAAGCAGCCCGCCTGCCTGCGCCTCGTGGTTGCGTAGAGAATACGACGTCAACAAAGCCAACCTTCGTAGCAGTCGAAACAGCTTAAGCACAATTCATTGCGTGAAGTAATGGACGGATCATCGCTGACTACGTTAGCGAAGCCGGCTGGAGTTGAGAATGGGCCTTAGCCGGGGTGTGCAATGGGCAAACAATCCGGATTGCTGAGGAGCGTCGAGGCGATGGAAAGAATTTTGTCCTGCGCGCCGATCTCGACTGCCTTTCTTCAACTCGCGTGAATGAGTTCGACGACCGCTCCGTGAGCGCGATGCACGCTCATGTTGTTGGGAAACTTTTGGAGCTGCTAAATTTTCAGAAAGCGCCGCGCCGCGCGAATGCAGCGCGGCCCGCTTTGGCGGCATTATTCTTGGTTCGAATCCAAGCGGGGGAGCCATGAAAACCCCAAAGTCGTCCGTGGCGCCGGCTTCATCCCCGGGATTCGTCGTTCGCAAATCCCCCAAATCAGGGTATATTTCGTGTTCACCTTTATGAAGGAATTAAGCATAGAAAAACTACACATCACCGTGGGCGATCAGGAGATCGTTCGAGGACTGACTCTGCATGTGCCGCGGGGTGAAGTGCATGCGCTCATGGGTCCAAATGGCTCAGGAAAAAGCACGCTGGCCAAGGTTTTGGCCGGTCATCCGGATTATCACGTCACGGCCGGCAAGATATTAATGGATGGCGAGGATCTTTTGGAACTTGAATCCGATGAACGCGCGCGACGCGGTCTTTTTCTAGCGTTTCAATATCCAAGCGAAATTCCAGGCGTGACGATCGCTAATTTTCTGAGGGCGGCCTTGCAATCTCGCCTGCCGGAAGGCGGCGAGCTCGAGGCGACCGATTACTATGCAAAGCTTTACGAAAAGATGGAATTGCTCGGGATGGATCGGTCGTTCACATCGCGTGCGGTGAACGAAGGCTTTTCGGGAGGGGAAAAAAAACGCGCTGAGATTCTGCAAATGGCGATGTTAGAGCCAAAGTATGCAGTTCTCGACGAGACGGATAGCGGCCTGGACATCGACGCGCTTAAGACCGTGGCGCACGGGGTAAACTCATTGCGCGGCCCTGATCTTGGCATATTGTTAATCACGCACTATCAGCGCCTCCTGAACTACATCGTCCCCGATCACGTCCACGTAATGGTGGCGGGGCGAATCGTTAGAAGCGGACGCAAGGAACTCGCTCTCGAGCTCGAAGAGAGAGGTTACGATTGGGCGCGCGACGGTGCGACTGAGCCAGCATACAGGTAACAGGAGGGATAATTCACAATGAAAACAGAAAGTTCTGCAGTCGATATCGACCGAAATAAAGGCGACTTTTTTTATCCTGAGGTCCATGTGCGCGATGCGGGCATTGGATTGAGCGAACAAACCATTCATTATATCGCGGACGTTAAGGATGATCCGGACTGGGTGCGCGAGTATCGCCTACGTGGCCTGAAAACGTTTCTGGAAAAACCGCTTCCCACGCATTGGGCAAGCAAGGATCTAGAAGCGATCGACTTTAATAAAATCCGCTATTACCTCTCGCCAGGAACGGAGCCGAAACGCAGTTGGGAGGAAGTTCCGGACGACATCAAGCGCACGTTCGAGCGGCTCGGTATTCCCGAGCAGGAACGAAAATTCCTTGCGGGTGTGGAAGCGCAGTTCGATAGCGAAGCGGTCTATTCAAATATTAAGAAAGCGGTCGGCGAACAAGGCGTCATCTTTGTCGGCTCGCGGGACGGACTAAAGAATTATCCGGAAATTTTCCGAAAATGGTTCGGCAAGGTCATTCCTGTCGCCGACAACAAGTTTAGTGCACTCAATTCTGCCGTGTTCAGCGGCGGCTCTTTCATTTACGTCCCGCCTGGAGTGAAAGTGAAACACCCGCTCCAGGCCTACTTCCGCATCAACGCTGAAAACTTCGGCCAATTCGAGCGCACCTTAATCATTGCCGATGAAGGCTCGGAAGTGACTTACATGGAGGGCTGCACAGCGCCGAAGTTTAACACTCCCACGTTGCATAGTGCGGTTGTGGAATTGGTGGCGCTGAAAGGAGCGAAGATTCAGTACATCACCGTCCAGAACTGGGCGTCGAATGTGTTCAACCTGGTCACCAAACGTGGTCTTGCGCATGAAAACGCGGAAGTGAAATGGATCGATTGCAACATCGGCTCGCGCCTCACGATGAAATATCCGGGCGTGATTATGAAAGGCCGAAAAGCGCGCGGCGAAGTTCTTTCCATTGCACTCGCCAACGACGGCCAACACCAGGACACCGGGGCGAAAATGATCCACGCTGCCGATGAGACAACCAGCAACATTATTTCCAAATCGATTTCCATAGGCAAAGGCCGCGCCACATATCGCGGCTTGGTCCATGTGCCGAAGCATCTCAAGAACTGCAAAAACAACACCGAGTGCGACGCGCTGCTTATCAACTCGACATCGCGGACCGATACCTATCCGGCAATCACCGTGCGCGGCACCGGAAATGCCGTTCAACACGAAGCCAGCGTCAGCCAAGTCAGTGCGGAGCAGATCTTCTACATGCAACAGCGCGGTCTTACTGAGGCCCAGGCAATGAGCTTGAGCGTCAATGGATTCGTCAATGATCTCGTGCGCCAATTCCCGATGGAATATAGCGTCGAGCTCAAACGGCTGATCGAGCTGGAGATGGAAGGCTCGGTTGGATAAGTTCGCGCCGAACTAATCCTTTTGTAGCGGCGGTCTGTGACCGTCGTCTTCGTTGCGGAATCAACATGTCATTAGTCACACAGGAAGAACTAAAGGGGACGCCGATTCTCTCCGGCCCGACGGAGTTGCGCGATTTTCCGGATTGGTTTCAGGATCAACAGCGCACAGCGTGGCAACAATTCGAATCATTGCCGAACCCGACACGCAAAGATCAGGCATGGCGATTTTCTAATGTCGGTCTTCTCGATCTGGCGCCATTCAAAATCAGCGGCCTGCTTTCTGAAGACGACCGAAAAAATGTTCTGAAGTATTCGCGCGGGCTCGACGACTACGCGGCTCGCATGGTTTTTGCCAACGATCAACTGATCGAACGCGACGTCGTGTCTGACGATCTGAAAAGGCGTGGTGTAATCTTTCAACCGCTCGAGCGTGCGATGGTGGAGCACCCGGACCTCTTCCGGAAATATTTTATGTCTACCGAGGCGAAGCTTGGCTCTGCAAAGTTTGCTGCCTTGCATCAGGCACTCGTCTCATCAGGAACATTTCTCTTTGTGCCGCGCGGCGTCGAGATCGAACGACCTATCGAGATTTTCCATTGGTTGCGACATGATAATACGTCGATTTTTCCGCACCTACTTCTAGTCACTGATGAGCTCGCGAAGGTCACAGTGATCGAACATTTCCGCTCCTGTAATCGGACTGCCCCTGGCTTTGCCTGTGGGGTCAACGACCTCATCGCCGGTCCTGGCGCGAAAGTGACTTATGTGTGTGCCCAAAATTGGGCGGAGAACGTCGTCGCGCTGCAGATGAACACCACACTGGTCGATCACGATGCATCGGCGATGAGTCTGAACTTGAATCTTGGTTCGCGATATTCGCGTTTCGAAAGTCTCAGCCGACTCATCGGCGAAGGCGGTCGCAGCGATTTGCTGGCTGTCGCTGTCGCGAAACATCAACAGGAATTCGATGCGCGCACTTTGCAGGACCATGTTTCGCCGCATACCGCCAGTGATCTCCTTTACAAAAACGCGCTCGACGATCGCGCGCGCACAATTTTTGGTGGACTGATCCGGGTAGAGCCGCATGCCCATTTCACCGACGCCTATCAAAAAGTTCGCAATCTTCTATTGAGCGACGATTCAGAAGCCAACTCAATGCCCGGCCTCGAAATTCTCGCCGACAACGTCCGTTGCACACACGGCGCCACATCCGGCCAAATCGACGAAGATGAACTATTCTATCTGCGCACCCGCGGCATCCCTACAAAAGTAGCTCAACGGCTTTTGGTTACCGGCTTTCTGGATGAAGTTGTCCGACGGCTCGACAATGCAGCGATAGCCGAGCATTTACACCGGTTGATCGAGGAGAAATTTTCCGGGAATCGGGGTTGAATCGCGAGCATCCGTTCCGGATTCTCGCGCAGTTGATATTCTCTATTTTGCCATCTCCTGCT
>QHOR01000142.1:4626-5033 GCA_003219395.1 Verrucomicrobiota bacterium
CCCGTCCATTTCGATTCGAACTTTCACCAGCGTCGAAATCTTGGCGCCGGAAGCGGCGGTGCTCGTCGGTTGGACCCACGCGCTGTAGAAACGATCATGCAACATGTTGCCGTACCAGCCGAATTCCGATGCGCTGCTTCCGCCGCCCGAGTGGCCACCGACATTACCAGCTGAACCTGTCTTCCCCGCGATATCGGCTGATGATTTAGTTTTCGCGCCAACAGTTTTCACACTCTGCTGTTTTTCAATTCTCGCGTCGGTTTGATCTCTTGTGGGTTTTGATGGGCTCGGCTTGGCGTGCGACGGTGATTTGGTCGCTTTTGCAAGCAAAGTTTCGTTAGGAGTCGATTTGGCTGTTGGTTTCGGAGTGGGTTTTGCGCTTGCCTCGGGCTTTACTGTTGCCATTG
>QHOR01000142.1:5044-13436 GCA_003219395.1 Verrucomicrobiota bacterium
CGATTTCGCTCTTCGCTTGAGTTAAGGATGGCTGTTCCTTTTCTTCTTCATCCCCGTTCAAAGCTTCTGACCCAACAGGCGGCATGGCACTCTTTGAAGAAGAGAGCACGTTGTCTTCTGAGTTGCCCGACTCGAGATCTCCCGCATTCAGCCAAACCAGCCTTTCCGCATCGGGGGCACTGCGCGCTGCCAAACTCCAGCGAATCAATCCTGCGATTACTGCCACATGCGCAAGCGCAATTAACGTGACGTTTCGCCAAAACCGCGGATTCTTCGACATCTATTTCGACCCAGCGCGTGTGGCGATGCCGATCTTCATGATCTGCGCCTGCTTTAGCGCATCCATCAGGGCGATCAATTTTTGCACAGGCAAATCCCGATCAGGCCGAATCACAACTGCCATGTCGGGGTTCTTTTGTTTCAATTCTGTCATCCTTGTCGTAAGCGTTTTTAAATCGATTACCTGATTGTTAAACCGGATCGTCTCGCTACGATCCATCGAAACAATTTGCACTTGCTGTGACTTGATCGGCAGATTCGTCGCGCCGCTGGATGGAATGACCAGATCCACACTGCTTTCGAGTAGCGGGGTGGTGATCATGAAGATGATAAGCAACACGAACGCCAGATCGAGCAGGGGCGTGATGTTGATCTCGCTGAGCGTCGAAAGATTCTGGCGTTGGGAATAGCGTCTCATCGACGTAAGGCCGGGTCACCCGCATGCGCCGAGGCTACAGCGGGCAAGCGTGAACCATGATCGACGTATTTGTGCTCGAATTCCGAAGCCAGCTCAGCGGCAAAATTGTCCATCTCGACGATAATTCCGCGAATGCTGGTGACGAGAAAGTTGTAACCGAACATTGCTGGAATAGCGACACAGAGCGCGGTGACCGTTGTGATCAGCGCGCCGGACACGCCGGGCGCCATCGACACCAGGTTCGGCGACCCTGCCTCAGCGACGCCGGTGAAAGCGTCCATCACGCCCCAGACGGTGCCGAGCAAACCGAGAAAGGGCGAACCGCTTACCGCTGTTGCGAGCAAAATCATCTGCGATTCGAGTGAAAGCGCTGTCTCGCCTACGGCTCGTTCCATCGCCGCGTTTACCGCGCCCATTTGTGCCGGCGAGATTTTATCCGCGATTCCAAGCCGTGCGCGGAAGGTGTCGTCCACTTCCGGCGATCCGAGTAAATGAAAGGTCATTTCCTCGCAGCCAGCGCGATAGACGTTGAATACTGGTGATCCCGCAAAGCGCGCATTTTTTTCAAACAGCCGCAGCGGTTGTCGATCTTGTCGGAAAGCGGCGAGAAAACGCGCATTCTGTTTTTGGGCAAACCGGATCACGCGCAATTTCGTGATCATGATGGACCAACTGAAGATGGAAACGACCGCGAGCAGAGTGAGGACGAGTTTTCCTGCGATCGTCGCGTGATCGAACGCAAAAAGGAGACCGCCGCCCGCTACGATTTCCGGAACAAGCATTCCCGCTTCACCGGGTTAAGTAATAACGCCGTTTTGCAGAAACGCTACTTGTCATTTCGACCGAAACGCAGCGGAGTGGAGGATCGGGAGACCATTTGAATATTCGACATTAGTTCGTCCTCACTGATTCGTGCTTTGTCATTCGTGCCGGGAAGCTCGGTCGCATTTTTGCTACTATCACAAACCCGAGACCAATCGCGATTAGGAAAAACGAAAAAAATTGGCCGCGCGTGAAGGCACCGACCAGCGTCGCGTCCGGTTCGCGGAAATATTCGATTACGATTCGAAAAATGGCGTAGCAGATAAAGAACAATCCGGTCAAAACGCCATTCGGTTCCCGCCTGCGGGTACGTACGAACCACAAGATCGCGAACAGGACGGCTCCTTCAAAAAAAGCCTCGTAAAGCTGGGAGGGATGGCGCGGCGATAGGATCGAGCGCAATGCAGTCGCTACTTGCGGTTGATGAACTCCACCGACGATTGCTTCGGGCGTGGTGAGCGACGGATTAATTCGGGCGCATGCCGCTACGGCGCGCTCCGCTTCCTCGGAATGGTCCAATAATTCCTTGGGAAATTGCATTGCCCAGGGCAGCTTGGTCATTCGTCCGTAAAGTTCGCCATTGATGAAATTGGCGCACCGCCCAAAGAACAAACCAATGGGTGCGGTGACAACCAGATTATCGCCAAGATTTGTCCAGGATATTTTGTGCCGGTTCGCGTAGTACAAAGTGAAAAGCAACACACCAAGCATTCCGCCGTGACTGGACATGCCGCCCTCCCAAACGCGAAAGATTGACAGCGGCTCCCGCAACATTTCGGGTTTGTAGAAGAAGACGTAACCGAGGCGTCCCCCGATGATCACGCCAAACAGCGCGCAGCCAGTGATGAAGTCGGCCACTCGTTCCGGTGGAAGGTCTGCGTATCCGCGCTTGGCCAGCCAGAGGAAAAGCAGATAGCCGCAGATAAATGCAAGAACGTAAGCGAGACCGTACCAGCGGGGGCCAACGTTGTCGTAAATGCGAAAGATAATCGGATCGAGATTGTGCAGATAATACGCGAACATTGCGCCGATTGTCCGTGAAGTCCGCAGGACTCGCAATGAAAACGCACGTCATCCCGAAGAATGGCAGGGACCGCCCACAACACGGATCACGCAATCCTCGAGTAACGGCTGCTCGAGTTGTGGGATCCTTCGCTTGGATCAGGATGGCCGTGCTGTTTTGGGGCGCGAGGCGTTCAAGATCTTTCGCAAAAATGGCGCGGTGCGGCTGACGCGATTCTTAGCCACTTGTTCCGGCGTCCCACAGGCGACAATTTCGCCTCCATCGACGCCGGCCTCCGGGCCAAGGTCGACAATGTAATCGGCCTCTGCGATCACGCTGAGATTGTGCTCAATGACAATCACCGTGTTCCCTTCATCGACCAGCCGGTGCAGGACTTTTAGAAGCAATTCAATGTCGGCCATGTGCAGACCGATTGTGGGTTCCTCAAGCAAATACAATATCGAACCTGCCTTGCGCATCTTCCGGATTCGCTCGTCGGCCGCGCGGCTAACGCCACGCTTCAGTTGTGTGACTAGCTTCAGTCGCTGTGCTTCGCCGCCGCTCAAGGTTGGACTCGGTTGTCCCAGCTTCAGATAACCCAAGCCCGTATCGACCAGCAGGGAGAGCGGCCTCGCAATTTTCGGGTGCGCCGAAAACAATCCCGCCGCTTCTTCGATTGTCATTTCCATCACGTCGCCGATCGATTTCTCATTGTAGAGCACCTCAAGCGTTTGAGGATTGTAACGTTTGCCGCCGCAATCTTCGCACGGCACGTAGCTGCGCGGTAAGAAGTTCATCTCTAGTTTGATCACGCCTTGTCCCTTGCAAGTCTCGCAACGACCCCCGTCGGCGTTGAACGAGAATCGGCTGGCGGAATAGCCGCGTACACGTGAGACCGGTAACTGCGCGTAAAGATTTCGAATCTCATCGAGCACTTTCACGTAGGTCCCTGGCGTCGAGCGGGACGTTTTTCCAATCGGCGATTGATCGACTTCGTAAACAGCTTCGATCTCTTCCGCGCCGCTAACCAATTTGAACAGATCGCCATTTCCTGCGCGTTTTCTTGCTTTGAGCTGCTCACGCACCGCAGGCCAAATTACCTCGTGCATCAATGTTGATTTACCGCTGCCGGAAATTCCTGTGATCACTGAAAGCCTGCCGACGGGAAAACGAACATCGACATTTTTCAAGTTGTTCGCGCTGGCGCCGCGAACGTGGATCCAGTCTAGAATATCGCGTAAGGACCGGCGTGATCCGCGGGTGGGATGCTGAAGTGGTGATTTCAGGCAGCGCGCGGTTTCGGAATGTGGATTCCCTTGAACGTCGCGCAGCGTGCCGCTCACCACGATTTCTCCGCCGTGAATTCCTGCACGCGGACCCAGATCAACTACATGATCGGCCCGGCGCATCGTTTCCTCGTCGTGCTCAACAATGATGAGTGAGTTCCCTTTGTTCCGTAGCGCCGTGAGCGTCTCGAGCAACCGCAGATTATCGCGCGGATGGAGACCGATCGTCGGCTCATCCAATACGTAAAGCACTCCGCGCAGATTCGAGCCGAGTTGCGCGGCCAACCGGATTCGCTGGGATTCTCCGCCGCTTAACGTTTTCGCCGAACGCCCAAGCGCAAGATAGCCGAGGCCGACCTTCTCCATGAAACTCAGTCGCTGCTGTATTTCCGGGACAAGACCGGAAGCGATTGTTTGATGTGTTCCCCAGAACTTTAATTTCGCGATCTTGCGCGCTGCCTCGCTGGCCGAAAGATTCGTGAACTGATCGATCGTGTAACCTTGCAGACGCACGTGGCGCGCCACGGGGTTCAGACGCGAGCCGTGACAACCCGGGCATTTGCGCGCTTCGCCTTGCTCGATCCATTCGGATTCGCGCTCAGCCGCGAGCTCGGTTTCCAGGACCGATTCACCATCTGGGCTGGCACCTGTCTGCAGATCCTGATCCCAAATTTCGCCAAATCCGCCGCATTCTTCGCATGCGCCGTGCGGCGAATTAAATGAAAACAAACGCGGATCAAGCTCCTCGAACGCGCGGCCGCAGTTTGGACAGCTCATTTCCGTGCTCACGACGGTGAGCCTGTTTTTTGAATCGAGGAGACGGCCGGTGCCGCGGCCAATGTCCAAGGCTCGACGAACGACCTCGCGCGCAGCCGCAATCCGCTTTCGATCGATAAGACCAACGACGACATCGATCGTATGCTCCTTGAAACGCTCCAGTTTTCGGAAGTCAACGACAGGAATCAGTTTCCCATCCACATACAGCGTATCGAATCCCTGGCGTTCCGCCCAGTGCGCGATTTCGGTATGAAAACCTTTTCGCGCTTTGACCAGTGGGGCTAGCACTCTTACCGGCCCGCGTTTCGCTATTGATTCGATTTGTTTGGCAATGGCGGCGAGACTTTGCTTCTCCACCGGCAAATCGCAGTCAGGGCAAAATTGTGTTCCGGTTTTTGCGAATAGCAGCCGAAAAAAGTGATAAATCTCCGTTACTGTCGCGACCGTCGATTTGCCTCCGCCACGTGTGACCCGCTGCTCAATCGCGACAGTGGGAGGCAATCCACTGACCAAATCGACATCCGGCTTTTCGAGCTGCTCAATAAATTGCCGTGCATAAGGCGACATGCTGTCGAGAAAACGGCGTTGTCCCTCCGCGAAGAGAATATCAAAGGCCAGAGTGGATTTGCCGGAGCCACTGAGACCCGTAACCACAACAATTTGTTCCCTCGGGATTTTGACATTGATGTTCTTGAGGTTGTGCTCGCGCGCGCCGTGGACTTGGATTGCGCCGTTCGCGCCATTTAGTCGAAAACTGGGAGCCTGCTCAGCGGCTCGGGCCATTGCCACCTCGTCATGCTGATCGTAGGCGAAGGATCTCTCCAACTCGCGTGCTGTTCTGCGAGGCTCCTCGCCGTTTTCGCGGCGGGAAATGACACGCAGTCCTTCTTCAGACCTCGCGAGCACATTTCGTAAGAATTTCCCGGTGTGCGAATTCTCGATCGTGGCCACTTGCTCTGGGGTTCCAACCGCAACCACATCGCCGCCCGCGTCTCCGGCGTCGGGACCAAGATCGACAATCCAATCGGCGCACTTGATGACTTCGAGATTGTGTTCGATCACCACGATGGAATGACCACGGTCGACCAGGCGCTGAAATAATCGCAACAATATCGCCACGTCATCGAAGTGAAGTCCTGTGGTCGGTTCATCGAAGACAAACAAATTGCCAAGCCGCACCGGCATCGCGCCGTTGCGAACGTGGCTGGAAGCGAATGCCGCGACATTTTTCGTTTCGCCCAAATGACCGACCAGTTTGAGACGCTGGGATTCACCACCAGATAACGTGTTGAGAGGTTGCCCTAATCGCAGGTAGCCAAGGCCGACCTCCTCAAGCATGCGAAGCGGTTCTGCCAAGGTCTTCTCCTCTCCGATTTGCGCGAAAAATTCGGTCGCTTCGCTTATGGTGAGCTTGAGCAGATCGTCGATTGATTTCCCGTGCAGTCGAACTTTCAGAACATGCGGTTGAAATCTTTTGCCTTCGCATTCTGCGCAGCGCACGAAAAGATCACTCAAAAATTGCATCTCGATTTTCTCGTATCCTGTGCCGGAGCAACGCTCGCAGCGACCACTGCCGGAATTAAACGAGAACGTTCCTGCTGTGAATCCCTGCGACATTGCTTCCGGTTGAGCGGCGAACAATTCGCGAACCCGGTCGTAGAGGCCTAAATAAAGCAGCGGCGTTGACCGCGGCGTGCGCGCCAGCGGCGCCTGATCGACCATAACTACATCGTGGATGCGATGAGCGCCTGCGACTGATTTGCACGCGCCGGCCTCAATTACCGCGCCATAACTCTGCGAAGAAGACTGGTGGGATGATTGCGCCTTCGCGACCAGCAGGTTCCGATAGAGTACATCGTGAATCAGGGTGGATTTTCCAGAACCGGAAACACCAGTGATACACGTGAATACGCCGAGCGGAAGTTCGACATCGATGCCTTTGAGGTTGTGCTGTCGCGCGCGGCTGATCTTGATAGATGATGACCACCGCCTACGCGACGCTGGCACCGGAATCGATTTGCGATTCGTTAGGTAATCACGCGTAAGTGATTGGGGAGCGCGGGCGCCTCCCCGGCTTCCCAGATTTCCGCCGTCACGTTCGAGAAAATGTTCGAGGGATCCGTTCCAAACCAATTCGCCGCCGTGTTCGCCGCGGCCTGGGCCGATATCGATCAAGTTGTCAGCAGCGCGAATGATTCGTTCCTCGTGCTCGACCACAAGAAGCGTATTGCCTTTGTCGCGCAAATTGTGCATCACGCGTATCAGCCGGCCAACATCGCGCGGATGCAGACCGATACTCGGCTCATCCATGACGAACAGCGTATTAACCAGCGACGCGCCGAGACATGTTGTGAGGTTCACTCGTTGCACCTCGCCGCCGCTCAAAGTGCGAGTGGAACGGTCCAGCGTCAGATAGCCAACACCGACCTCGCAGAGATAATTCAGCCGTGCGCAGATTTCGTCGCGCAACATTCGTGCGGTCGAATCGTTCGACGGAATCTCGATCGAAAGCGCCTGGAATTCGGGAAGCGTTAAACAAGCACGGTCCGTTTCCAATCCGCTCTTTTGGGACGGCGGACAAGAGACCGCCGCGCCTTGAATTTTGTAATTCAGAGCTCCGGGCTGGTACCGTCCTCCGTTGCAATTCGGACAGGTGATGTAAGCGCGATAGCGGCTGAGCAACACTCGCACATGCATCTTGTAAGTCTTGCTTTCAAGCCAACGGAAGAATCCGCGCACGCCGTACCAGCGACCATCGTCGTAATCTTCTTCTGTATAATCGCCTGATCGTTTCTCGCCTTCGATGACGAAGTCCTGATCAGTTTTCGGCAATTCTTCGAACGGAATATCAATATCGATCTCTTGGCGTGCACAAGCTCGAAGCAAATCCTTATGCGATTCTCCGAACTCGGCGCCTCGGAAAACGCGCACCACGCCTTGTTTGATGCTGAGAGCGCGATTTGGAATCGCCTTGTTTAGATCAAGTGCAATGGTACGACCGAACCCCCGGCATTCCGGGCACGCACCGAGTGGATTATTGAAACTGAACAGCCCGGGTGTAGGTGGACGAATGTCGAGATCACAATGTGCACAATGCCACCCAGTGGAGAATGGGAGCTGGTGCTCGCTGATAGCTGATAGGTGATCAGTTCGGCGTTGGGTATCGGTCGCTGGAGGTTCGGCGGTTTGTGGAAAAGCAACCACATTGATCTTGCCCTTTCCAAAGCGCAGCGCTGTTTCAATTGCCTCGATTAATCGGGCACGGTTTTCCTTCGAGATTGCGATGCGATCCTGAATAACCTGCACACGCGCGCCCCACGTCGACGCGTACGATTTGATTATCGATCCAGACACGCAGATAGCCCTGCTGCTGGAGAAAATCGAAGAACTTGCGCGGTTCGGTTTTTGGCGGAACCGAAACCCAGAAAGTGATAAGAACAGTTTTCCCCGCGCAGTCGTGCAACACCTGGTGAGCGATCGACTGTGCTGTTTCAGGGCGAATTTCGCGACCGCAACTCGGACAGAATGCGCGTGCAATACGGGGCCAAAGCAATTTCAGGTAATCGTTAATCTCCGTCATGGTACCGACGGTCGAGCGCGAGCTTTTGACCGGATTCGTCTGCTCGATCGCAATCGCGGGAGGGATACCGCGGATGTTGTCCACGCGCGGCTTGTCCATGCGGTCGAGAAATTGCCGCATGTATGGGCTGAATGTTTCTACGTACCGCCGCTGGCCTTCGGCGTAAATCGTCTCGAACGCCAGGCTCGATTTGCCACTGCCGCTTGGGCCCGTAACGACGGTCAATT
>QHOR01000353.1:0-1578 GCA_003219395.1 Verrucomicrobiota bacterium
CATCATCTGCGAGGCGATACCAAAGAAGTGCGCTCGATTCCGCCAGGAAACCGAGTCCTGATCGATAATCCGCAGATATGCCTCATGTACCAGCGCGGTCGCCTGCAACGTGTGGTCAGAACGTTCCCGCCGCAAATAAGTGCGGGCCATCTGACGCAGCTCGTCATAAACGAGCGGGGTGAGTTGGTCGAGGGCTTGCGGGTCGCCGTCACTCCATTTGACGAGCAGTTGCGTGATGGTGGGGGCACTGGAATTCATTTTCCTAGTTAGCCGGGCGGCCCAGGGAACTAAAGCTAGAACGACGGTTCGGGAAAATTATGACCCCGAGCCGAAAAAAATAACAGTCTTTTTTGAGCCGGTTCCTGCTTCAATCCTGCGTGTATAAGCAAAGGGGGTAAAGACCCTCTGAAAATTGCCGAGTTCGCTAATCATGAAAGGAACACACACAATGAAACGTCACTTAATAATCTATATCTCTCTCGCCTTGGCCGTGTTGACGGTGATCCCCGCCTTCCACTCGGTGGGGCACTCTCAGACGGGCGACCGGATGCGCAGGGCCACCCTCTCAACGGGCGTCGTCAGCCTCAACAACAGCCAGTACGCGCGCCTGATCGTCGCCAACCCCAATCCGGTCGGCGGCAGTCGCATTCTCCGGGCCGATCTGCGTCTGTTGCAGCACGCCCCGAGCGGGCAGCAGGGGTCGCTCGTCAGGCACGGGGTGGCGGACCAGATCGCGTCCGGCCAGATCACGCTCGCGCCCGGCGAGAGCATTTCGTGGGACTTCGACCTGGAGCACGCCACGATGCCTAACGTCGGGGCGGTCAGCTTTTTCATTAACGTCGAGGCCGAGGCAACGACGACGGCCGAAGCCTGCAAAGCCCCGACTGCCACGGTGACGCTGGAGGTCCACAACAAATACGCGGACCTCGCCGGGCCCGTCAGCGTCTGGGTATGGGTCGAGTGCGATAAATCGTATGTATGGATGTGACGGCAGGCCGTAGGAAGCCGAGGCGGCGGGACAGTTGACGGCACCGTTGCCGCCTCGGCCTCCCGTGACTTTTGCGCAACCCGCAAGCGGAGGTCATCATGCGACATCGGTTTGATTTTGAAATAGATCGCTCTCTCGGCGAATGGAATTGGTGGCGAAGACATGGACAATTTGGACTTCATGGCTCTGCACAGCACAGGAAACGAAAAAGATGATGAAATTGAAAAACAACATTATCGCGGTGCTCGGGCTGAGCTTGCTGCTATCGCTGATGAGTTCCGGTTCGACGGCGCAGCCTCAGCGAAGGTTCTTCGCCGACACCGGGATTAACTTCCTGAAAGTAGACGGAAATGAAAAAGAAAAATGACGGCTTCAATCGTGTTAACGATGAGCGTACTGCTATCGCTCGTCAGTTTTCGGCGAAGGCTCAGGCACAACAACCAAAGGGGAAACCTTATGGTTTGATCGCGACTTTCAGGACGCCATCGGCTCGGCTGCCGAAGAGTTGATAAGCGTCGCCTATCTTGTCGAGCGCAAACGTGTGCGTGATTAATGATCTGAAATCTACGCGTCCACTGCGCACTACCTCC
>QHOR01000353.1:1598-5118 GCA_003219395.1 Verrucomicrobiota bacterium
ATCGCCGAGCCCGGCAGCAAATGCGCTGTAAGGTATTTGCAGCTTTCCAGAATACACACCGAGACTGGAAAGGGTTCCCCCGGGACGTAGGCAACGCAGTGCGCTTTCGAACGTCTCCTGAGTTCCCAAGGCTTCGATCGCTACATCAACTCCGCCACCAGTGAGCTTTTGCACTTCAGCGACGATATCGACATTTCGATAATCCAAAACCACATCTGCACCCATCCGCCTGGACATTACGAGCCGATTGTCGTCGCCGTCCACGCCGATGATGAGCGTCGCGCCCATGAGTTTCGCGCCGGCTGTCGCGCATAAGCCGATTGGCCCCTGCGCAAAGACAATGACTGAATCACCGATGCGAATTTTACCGGACTCAGCTCCGCTAAAGCCGGTGGAAGCGATGTCGGCCAACAAAACTACCTGTTCGTCTGACAGTTCATCCGGAATCTTTGCGAGGTTTGCCTGGGCATTCGGCACCAACAAGTACTCCGCCTGGGCTCCGTTGATGGTGTTCCCGAATCGCCAGCCGCCAATCGCTTCGTAACTTTCCCCATGTCCGCATTGCGAAAGATGTCCAGACAAACATGCGCGACATTGCCCGCAAGGCGTGATAGCGCCAACCAGGACGCGGTCGCCAACGTCGTATCCGTTTACGCCAGCTCCCAATTCTTCAATAACGCCAACTGGTTCGTGACCAATGATCAGGCCCGGCTTTACTGGATATTCACCGCGCACGATATGCAAATCAGTTCCGCAGATGGTCGTTAGCGTTATCCGAATTACCGCCTCACCGGCACCGGCTCGGGGCCGCGGGGCTTCTTCAACTCGGATATCGTCTTTCCCGTGAAAGACTGTGGCTCTCATCATTTCCATTTGTTGCCTCTTAGTCACAGCACTTGCTCTTGCGGCTGCCGCCGTTTGTCCCAGGGATCACTCGGGGCGAAATCAGAATACACAGCGATCAAACAAAAGAGCTTTGTAAGCTTGAGGAATTCTTCATCACTGCCTCCATCACGGAAACGAACTCACGCGCTGCCACGCTCAACTCGAAAATAAGCCGGTTTGCCACACAAGAGTTTGCTGATCCGAACTGACTTCTTCTCAGTTAAGGAATGGCAACGGCTATGCCGTTCGAGAATCTCAGATAGTTCTTTGTTTGCAGCTGAATTGTGAGGAAACGTCCGCAAAGCCGCGCGGAAAAATGCCGTTCAGTAACTACCCAAGGGAATGACGTGAGACGTTTAGGTGTTGGGTGTTAGGTTTTCAGGTCTCAGTTCTCAGGTCTAACCTCTGTCTTCTTAAACAGCCGCGATTGCTTGATGGTCGAGCGCGATGCGCGCCTCGTCATCCAGAATCTTCACCGCTTTCGCGAACAACGCGTCAGCTTCGTCGCGGTTATTGCCTACCGCCGTCAGCCCCACGCGGCCGTGTGTGCCGAGCGCGCTCATCATGTGAAAGACGACCCCGGACTGCCGCGTCTGATCGAAATGCGAACAGATCGTCCGGCGTGAAAACACGATAGAGCGGCGAATCCTGGTGATCGCTCGCAACAAAGCATTTCTCGTGGCCGAGCGCGGTCCTGAAGATTCCCTGATCGGCGTCGTATGCGCCGTCAGTCAGGAACTGCAAGGTCAAAAATGGGTGGGTCGTGCCGCCTTTGCGCAAATTAATTTCAATCGCGTAAGCCTTCCATTCGTTTTGTTCGCGCACCGTGACAAAGTCGATAGCGAAGCGTCCCACGACGCCTTCACGCGCGAGGCGTGCGCCGACCTTCGAGGCCTCGCGCATGATTGCGCCCGCGTAGGCCGGGTCCGCCGGAAAGCGACAGCCGAGATAGGTTTGTCCCGACGCGCCTCCGAGCACCTGGTCATGGGTGGAAAGTCTCTCGACCTGGCCCAACGGCGTGATGCGCAGTTGCGCGCTGGGACTGCGAAACTCTTCACCGCTGATGCGCTCTTCGACGATCCCGCCACGTTCGTTCAACTTCGCCACATATTCATCGTAGGTGACACCCTGCAATTCGAATTTCATCGAGCGTAGCCGCTGCAAAATCAGATCGTGTTCAGACGTTCCCGGAAATGTCAGCCCTTCCAAATCGACGAGCGCGTTTCCTTCCCCGGACACACCCTCATTAAGCTTCACCAGCATCTGACGCAGACGCGGCTTCTGCGCCCGCATCTCCGCAATCGCCCGCGCCACGTCATCGATACTTTTCAGGTCCTCGATGCCGAGCGGGTGCTGTACGCCCTCATCAGCAAACATGCGGCGGCTGCCACTCTTGGTTCCAATCCAGAACGTTTTCGGATCAGCGCCATACATCGGGATGCCGAGACGAATTGCCAGATCTCTTTCGACGGTCGTGGTGTTGTAAGGCACGAGGTGCGCCCGATCGAAATCAATAATCAATGAGCGCAGATATTCGATTAGCCGGGGACGCTCCAACAATTTCACCGACAGCGGCCGCGTCGAGGCATCGAGCGGCGACACCAGGAACAGTCGCTTGCGTGCATGACTCGAAATCACCCCCGGCAGGAGATCGAGGTAATAATCGATGATGTTCGGATGAATCATTTGCGAGGTGACATAGATCAGTCGCGCGCGCGGTTGTCTCAGCAAGAGAAGCAGGAACAGGAAGCGCTCCTCATACGCCTGCAACTCCGAACTCGAACAATCAAAATCAATCGTTAACGACGGCACCACGACGATTGTTTGTTCATCCTGATTGAACGACTGAATTGAACGCCACAGTGGCACCAGCTTCTTCTGTAATTCCGCAAAGCGAGCCTCGGCTTCCGGCTCGGTCAATCCAAGATTCGGTATTGGCAGATTCTCATTCATAGATGTACATTACGCGCATGCGGTCGCTGTTATTGATCCTGTTACTTACTTTGAGTTTGCAGGCCTGCGATACCGATTCAGATCCATCTGAAACTCCCATGGATAAACTCGTGCCGCCAGTCAAAAAGCTCGACTTCGATACCGAGATCAAGCCCATCTTTCAAGCGCGCTGTCAGCCCTGCCACTTTCAGGGCGGTCAGGTGTACGACAAGATGCCGTTCGACAAACCTGAAACCATCACGCGCTTGGGAACAAAGCTCTTCACACGCATCAAAGACGAAAAAGAGCGTTCGGTTATTCGCGAGTTTCTCGATCAACCAGCTCCGTAGGAGCCCAATGTTCATTTCTGAATAGTTTCAAAATCGCCGAGCTTAGATGACTTGGTTGGCTTTCTTCATCTGTGCCGATTTCAAACCTTTCGCGCCACATCACCGCTACGAATCGTACCTGGTTCGATGACGCGGGCGTGGATTCCGCGGAGCCGAAGTTGTTTGCCGACCGCTGAATTAACGAACTTCATGGCCTCCATGCCAAAGCGGGCCACAAACTTTTGACAGCCGAGGTGTGGTGGCGCGGTTACTTCGATCACCGCAGAGCCCAACGCGATGCGCGCTCCGGCCGGAAGGTTCTCGGCGCTCAAATCCAAATCGATATAGAGTTGGTCGCCCGCGAGTTGCCAGCG
>QHOR01000354.1:0-274 GCA_003219395.1 Verrucomicrobiota bacterium
GAACCACAACTGCGAACCGCGCTGGTAAACACCCGCCTTTTGGCCGGGAACAAGGGGCTGCACAACTCACTGCACGAGGCTTTGGAAAAGGATCGACGCCGGCGGGCTGAGTCCTTTCTCACCGCCGTCTGCCGGGAGCGTGAGGCGCGCTATGCCAGATTCGGCGCGGCGGTTTGCCTTCAAGAGCCGAACATTAAGGAGACCGCGGGCGGTTTGCGGGATTTCCAGACGGCCCTGTGGCTGGCCCACGCTCGGCACGGGTACAAGACGCTGG
>QHOR01000354.1:326-763 GCA_003219395.1 Verrucomicrobiota bacterium
TCGCGCCTACGATTTTCTGTGGCGAGTTCGCCATTCCGCACACTTCTTAATGCGAAGAAAGACCGAGCGTCTGTCCCTGGATATGCAACCGATGTTAGCCGAGCAGTTTGGCTACAAGCCCGGGGCGCATCTCCTCGGTTCGGAAAAGCTGATGCGTGACTACTATCGTCATGCACGCGAACTGCATCTGTTCAGTGAAGCCCTGGCAGCCCGCGTCGCTGATAACGACCCGCGGCCTTCGCGCTGGTGGCGCAAGCGGCCTACCCAGGTGACCAGCGAACCTTTCTCAATCAGGAGAGGGCGTCTGCAGCTCGACGGCCAACCCGATTTTTTCGATAAGAAGCCGCTGGCAATCTTCAACGCGTTCGCGCTGGGGCAGGCCGCCCGGGTTCCTTTCGACTATCGTCTGCGCGAAGTTCTCTCTCAGAGTTTGCGCA
>QHOR01000354.1:832-1443 GCA_003219395.1 Verrucomicrobiota bacterium
CCTGCGCTCGATGCACGACCTGGGACTCCTTGCGCGTTTGCTACCCGAATTTGGCCGGATCAGTTTGTTAGTACAACATGACCTTTATCACCATTTCACGGTCGATGAGCATACGTTGAGAGCGGTAGAGACGCTCGATGAGTTGCATACCAGCGTGTCCGCATTGGCGCTAACGAAAGCACGTCGCTATATCTTCTGCCTCACCTCATTCTTGACTATCGGGCACTTCATCCAAATGTCATGGTCGAAATCTTCCGTCACGTATCGGAACGCCTGCGGTGCCTTTGAATTGATCCGCGGCGAAATTGAACGAATCGTCGAAGTAAGTGACGACGCCGTCGAAGAAGCGATGCGAATCTATTTCAGATGCACTCACAATGTGGCCGAGGGCGCTGGCGCTGCATCACTTGCCGCTGTGCTAGCGGAACGCGAAAACCTGGCCGGCAAGAAAGTCGCAGCAATTCTGACCGGCGGAGATGTTGATAGGAATGTCTATGCTCGGCTGCTGACGGCGGGAATCGCACCTTCCTAACTAAAAGAGGGCGAACAAGGGTGGGAGCGAGAAAGGTCGGCGGTCCAGGAGTTTATCGTTAGATTTCTTTCGTCATGAA
>QHOR01000354.1:1563-2062 GCA_003219395.1 Verrucomicrobiota bacterium
ATCCACGTCGGCGTGCTTCCTCGATGACGTGATTCAGTAATTTCGCCGCAACACCCTTTCGCAGATGCGGGCGCGCAGTCTTCATTGATTTGATTTCGCCGTGATGCTGGTCGAGCTCCTTCAGCGCCGCACAGCCGAGTAACTGATGGCTGTCCCAGGCTGTCCAGAATGTAATCCCGGATTGTCGCAATGTCTCCAGATCCAGCGCGTGAATACTTTCGGGCGGCGAATACTGCCGCACGCTTTGCAGATGATCCTGCAGGAGCTCGTAGATTTCGGAACCAGTTAGATCGTTAGTTTTGATTTCAATCAAGCTTTGCCTGGCCTTTTCGCAAAACCAACCCTCGTGATTCGGTGAATGAAGCTTTTGCGACCATGCGAGATCTGTTCTGATTATCCAACGCTTTGACCGTACCCCAGCCACTTTCTGAGATAGCCCACTTGCCCGACATGATAAGTTTCTGTGGCAGTGTTAATGCTGCAGCGTAAACAGGAAAGG
>QHOR01000354.1:2281-2732 GCA_003219395.1 Verrucomicrobiota bacterium
AGTAATCCTTGCCCAACGATGAGTTTCATCACGTGACGAGGTCGTGCTCCCAAAGCCATCCGCACGCCGATCTCGTGTTTGCGTTGGCTCACTTGATAGCTCAAAACGCCGTACAGTCCGACAGCCGTCAGAAAAAGTGCTGAACTGGCGAAGATGCCCATCAAAAGGACGACGAATCGTTGGGACCCGACTGAAGCGCTGACCACTTCATTCATCGGCCGAATATTTGCCACCGGGATTTGCGGATCCACCTCCCTGATTGCATCCCTCACTTGAGCGCCGACATCAATCGGCCCCGCCGTGCGGACGAGCCAGCTTGTCAGAAACCACCGATTCATCGAAACTGTCATTTCATCCGATGTCCGCGCCATCGGCACGTAAACGGTCGGTTCGAGAGGTTTGTCAAGTCCTTTTTCTCTGATATTGCTCACCACTCCGATAATTTTCCACT
>QHOR01000354.1:2882-4961 GCA_003219395.1 Verrucomicrobiota bacterium
CCCCATCGTGCGAAAATAGTCCGGAGAAATTGGGCGATACTCTGCCTGTCTTCCCGACGCATCGCTGCCCGCGACCCTGAAAAAGACGTTTACGCCCCGCTCCATCGGCAAACTAGAAACAGTCGCGGTCGAGAGTACGCCGGGCACGGTAGCGAGACGATCCAGTACGCGGCGCTGAAATTCCCAAGCTGCGTCCGCAGTCCCATATTTCTCCGAAGTTAGGGCCGCCTGCATTGTCATCAGATTCTGCGGCTCGAACCCTAACTGAACCTGATGCAGCCTAATGAAGCTCTTAACTAACAGTCCCGAACCGACCAGCAGCACAAAAGCCAATGCAATCTGGCTCACAACCGGCAACCCACGCATCAGCCGATGCGGAGTGCCGCCTGTAATTCCCTTTCCCGGTGCGGCCTTGAGCTTCTCATTGACGCTTACGCGCGTGAGGCGCAAGGCTGGCAAGAATCCGAACAAAAGGCTACTTAGAAGCGCCGCACACGCCGTAAACAGCATAGTTCGATAATCGATGTGGATTTCATTGAGTTGCGGAGACTCGCTAGGGCTAATAGAGAGCAATGCAGGCATGCACGCCGCAGCGAACAGAAGCCCCGCCAATCCTCCGGTCAACGCGAGTAGTACACTTTCCGTCATCAACTGCCGGATGAGTCGCCACCACCCTGCTCCAATTGCCGTCCGAATTGCCATCTCGTGCTCGCGTGCTGCTGCGCGTGCTAGCATGAGGTTGCTGATGTTCACGCAGGTGATAAGTAGAACCAACCCGGCCGCCGCGAGTAGAAACCACAGGGTCAAGCCCACGTCGCCGATGACGTGCTGCTGATATGACACCAGTCGAATTCCTCTTTCCTTGGGCTGGGTGTGATTCGGAAATTGACGCCGGAACTCAGGCAGGAGTTGATCCATTTCGGCCTGAGCCCGCTGAAGGCTGACGCCTTGTTTGAGTCGCGCCAGCATCGCGGTGTTATGCCCTTGACTGGTCGAATCTAAGCTCATTTGCAAGGGAATCAACACATCAACTGGCACTTCAAATTTGAATTCCTGCGGCAGGACTCCCACGACCGTCCGGCTACGACCGTCTATTTGCAGTTGTCGCCCGATGATTGTGCGATCACCCCCAAAATACGTACGCCACAAACCGTCGCTGATTAGAGCCACGAGCGGTCCGTTAGGGTAATCCTCTTCCTGCGAAAAGTTTCGCCCCAGAGTTGGACTGACGCCGAGCACTCGGACGAAGGACTCGGACACACGCAGCCCACGCACCCGCTCGGATTGAGCGCCGCTTGCGAGATTCATTCCGGAATTGACGGCACCGAAGGCCCCGACGTCCTGGAAGGAGCTACTACGCTGCTTCCAGAAGGCGTACTCTAGTACCGTGACGTTCGGCGTGTCGTCATTCGACCATTGCCAATAGCACCGAACGAGCCGCTCAGACTCTGGGTATGGCAGCGGTCGAATTAGTGCCGCATCAATAATGCTAAATATCGCTGTATTCACGCCAATGCCTAGTGCCAGCGTCAGCACCGCAACCACAGTGAAGCGGCGGTTCTTGAGCAATACCCGTGCGCCATATCGCAAGTCTTGACCAAGAGCACTCATAGAGTAATCCTCACAATTCCATCTGGAAGAGAAATCAATACGTCTGGCCCGTGCTGACGTTATCTACGTCATCGGCTAATTTCGTCGCGCTTCAATGCGCACAACAGTCCCTTCAGAATCTCATTGAAAGCGATAGTTCCGTGCCCGTCAAATTGTTTGTATGTTTGATCAATAGATTTTCCGACGGAATGTGCAATCAATTGCCTCCTCATGTTCGTGTGTTCAGCTTCCGCTAACGCAAGAACTTCCAGGGACTCACGAATTGAATTAGAAACGCAACATGCTGATTCTGTTTGTGGGGGCACATGAATCGGCATTCCTTTATGGTTTCAACTGAAAGAACAGCTTGTCATGTGCTATGCCGCTTAGTTCGACAGGCGTGCCGAGAACTACCCCCAATCCAAATCTGCTGACGCCGTTATCGGTCGGGCTATTAAACTCGGTCCGGTTAATGAAGACACCACTGAC